>CAZRDG010000059.1:0-10754 GCA_964598775.1 uncultured Lacinutrix sp. | reverse complement strand
TAGCAACCCATAGTCGGTTAAGTTGATGTAAATCTAAATCAAAAAAACCAATCACACAAGAAAAAAATGCACTTTATCGTGTTTTTTTGCTTTTAATCGATATTTAATAATGTAAATGTCTGTTATTTAATTACTTACAAAATTTAAGTTAATTAAAAAAATATTATCTAAAATTTAAATTAAACTTTTTATAACTTCACAGGTCTAAGAGATAAATCCTATCTGTTTTTGGTAAAAGAAGAAGAACAATTAGTTATAGAGCTCCAAACAGCTTCGTCTAGAGAAAGTGCCTTTAGAGAATTAATGATGCTTTACAAAGAGCGTTTGTATTGGCATATACGTAAAATTGTGATTTCACATGATGATAGTGATGACGTCCTTCAAAATACATTCATCAAAGTTTATAAAAACATCGATAAGTTTAAAGGAGATAGTAAACTATATTCTTGGATGTATAGAATAGCTACAAACGAAGCTATCACGCATTTAAATAAAAATGCGAAGCGATATAATATGTCCAGTCAAGAAATGCAAACTAAGGCTGTTAACGATTTAACCTCAGATGTGTATTTTGAAGGAGACGCCATTCAACTGAAGCTTCAACAAGCTATTGCCACTTTGCCACAAAAGCAGCAACTGGTATTTAATATGAAATATTTTGAAGATATGAAATATAAAGATATGGCTGATATTTTAGAAACGAGTGAAGGCGCTTTAAAAGCATCTTATCATTTGGCGACAAAAAAAATTGAAGCCTATTTAACTCAAGATTAAACCATTTGATGAAAATTATGTCTAACAAATAAATGAACGATAAATTTAAACATACAAAGCAAACTGGCTTTAAAGTTCCTGAAGGATATTTTGATAACCTAGAAGATGTTGTATTGAATAAACTGAATACAAAATCAAATCTAGAACATATCAAAAACACAGGATTTAATGCGCCTAGAGACTACTTTTCGATGGTTGAGGATAATGTTTTCAAAAAACTTAAGACCGAAGATAAAGATGTAAAAGTAGTATCATTAATATCTAGAAGAAATTTATTATACATATCTGGAGTGGCAGCTGCTGTTGTCCTATTGATAAGTATCTTTAGCACGAAGAAAGAGCTGACCTTTGAATCACTTGAGACTGAATTGGTAGAAACCTATATTTCAACCAATAATATGAATTCATCGGATTTAGCAACCTTATGGAATGAAGCAGACTTAAGCGATATTGTTTTTAATGACTATGAATTTTTGGATGAAACAGTTGAAGATTATATTTTTGAAAATTCAACTTTAGAAGACCTTATAATTGACTAAAAAATGAAAAAAGTATTTACCTTATTATTTGTGTTTGGTTATCTAACAATGATGGCTCAGGCAAATGATAGACTTGAAAGAATTAAAGCCTTTAAAGTGGCTTTTATTACAGAAAAATTAGATTTAACCCCTAAGGAAGCACAAGGGTTTTGGCCTATTTATAATAAGTACAGTGATGACTCAGAAAAAATTAGACAAGGCCAAAGAGAGGAATATAGACAAAATGTAAAAAGAGGTGAAAAACTTAGTGATTTAGCAGATGAAGTTTCAGAAAAGTTTGTGGTATCCTTTTTATCCGCAGAAGAAGCTCAACTGCAATTAAAAAAGAAGTTAGTTAAAGATTTAAAATCCATAATATCTTCTAAGAAAGTTTGGAGGCTGATTAGAGCAGAAGATGAATTCAAACAAAAAATGATTGAAGAATATAAAAAGCGAAGAGAAAAAAATTAGCGATTGAAAAAGAATAAAATGAATTAAGAGGCTTACGCCTCTTTTTTTATTTTTTAAAAGTAAGCTTGCTTATTCTTCCCTTACCAGCAGCATAGGCCACACTATCATTTAAAAATCTCATGGTGTAAAAACCCTCATCACTTAAATGTGTCCAAGTGCTTCCAGCATCATTGGAGTAATCTATTCCATTAAAACCAGCCACAACCAGCTCCTTGCCTTCTCTATTTGGTATGTATTGCACACAACTTCGGTAACCTGGTTCTTCATTTGTTCCAACCAATTCCCAAGTTTTACCTCCATCAGTGGTCCTAATTTTATTGGCAGAGTTATCTTCAGGTTTCGTATAATCACCTCCAATGGCAAATCCATTTAATGCATCATAAAAATCAATAGAATACATTCCTGTGGTTCCTGTCCCTTGTGCAATTGGTGTATTATAAATTTCCCAAGTGTTTCCTCTATCTGGAGAATATAATACTCTGCTGGCATTTCCTCCTGTTGCTACCCAAGTATGGTCTCCAACAATAGCTATATTGGTATCACTCGCTGCAAAAGCGGCTTCACCATCCTTAGTTTTTGGTAAAACATCACAAGATAATTTAGTCCAAGTATTGCCAGCATCTCGAGTAATTATGATACTCATACAGTCTTCTGTTGGATCACCAATAGCGATGCCTTCTTGATCATTCCAAAAGTCTATTGAATTGTAGAACGCTTTTTCATGTTCTTCTTTGTAAACTAATTGCATTCCCGAATTCGTCGTTTTAAATAACAATGTTGGATTCGCAATAGACAACATAAAAAAGTCATTACTAGTATGTGCTACTGATCTAAAACTAAAATTGAGGGAATCATAAGATTGTTTTGAAATATTCCAGCTTTTATCATTTATATTAAATAACCCAAAAGAATTATCATTTGCAGCAAAAGCTAAGTTGTTCTCATCCAATATATCAATAGCTCTTATACTTAAAAGCGAGTCTTCTAAAACAGATTGAATTTCAATTGTATTAAATTTTCTTGGAATAAAACCTGTTTCCTTTTTTCCACAAGAAACAATTAAAAATAAAAACCCAAAAGAAAGAAATAGTCTCATTTATTTAAAATTTCTTTAAAAATAGAAAACTAACTGAATAAACACCTAAAGGATTTAACAAATAAACTTTTTAAACTACCTTTGCATGCTTATTTAATTTTTATGCGATTACACAGAAACTTATGCTTTGCCACTATTGATGGTTTAATGCAGATATTTAACGAAGGAGAATATGCTGACAAAGTGATTCAGCAACTATTAAAACGTGATAAACGTTGGGGAAGTCGTGATCGTGCTTTTGTGGCTGAAACTACTTATGACATCGTACGTTGGAAGCGCTTATATGCTGAAATAGCAGATGTTAAAGAACCATTTGATAGAGACAACTTATGGAGAATGTTTGCTGTTTGGGCAACTTTAAAAGGTATTAAATTACCCGATTGGAAATACTTTGAAAACACACCAACTCGTAAAATAAAAGGTCGTTTTGATGAACTTTCAAAAGATAGAAAATATCGCGAATCTATACCAGATTGGATGGATGAAGTTGGTTTAAAAGAATTAGGTGAAACCAAATGGACCAAAGAAATTGCCAAACAAAACGAACAAGCAGAGGTTATACTGCGTGTAAACACTTTAAAAACCAATAAAAAAGATTTACAATTAAGATTGCAATCTGAAGGCATAGAAACAGAGTTTTTACCAAATTATCCATCTGCTTTAAAACTAAAGGAAAGAGCAAATGTTTTTGTGACGGATACCTTTAAAGATGGTTGGTTTGAAGTACAAGATGCATCATCTCAATTGGTGGCTGAATTTCTAGATGTAAAACCAGGCATGAAAGTTGTTGATACTTGCGCAGGAGCTGGAGGCAAAACTTTGCATTTGGCATCATTAATGGAAAATAAAGGTTTGCTGATAGCCATGGATATTTACGAAAGTAAATTGAAAAAATTAAAAGTAAGGGCGAGACGAAATGGAGTTCACAATTTTGATATGAGAGTGATTGACTCCACGAAACCTATAAAGAAATTGCATAATAAAGCCGATCGCGTGCTAATTGATGCACCATGTTCAGGTTTAGGTGTATTGAGACGAAATCCGGATGCAAAATGGAAATTGGAACCAGAATTTTTAGATAGAATTCGCGGTGTTCAGGCTGATGTGCTTCAACAGTATTCAAAAATTGTAAAACCTGGCGGAAAGTTAGTTTATGCCACTTGCTCAGTGTTACCATCTGAGAATCAAGATCAAGTTAACAATTTTTTAGCATCGGAAATTGGAAAAGAATTTACTTTTGTAGAAGATAAAAAAATATTTGCCCATGAATCTGGTTATGACGGATTTTACATGGCGCTTTTAGAACGAAAATAATACGAATACATGAAGCAATTTTACACACTACTTTTCACAATTGTTACGACTTCAATTTTTGGGCAAATTCCTGCAAATTACTACGATTCTGCCAATGGTTTATCTGGTTTTGCATTGAAAACAGAACTTAGAAACATTACAGCCAATGGCCATACGGCGAGAACCTATGATCAACTTTATGATGGCAGCGGAATCACTGGATCACAAGGTTATATTGACACTCATTCTGATGTTGCAACATCGTCAGGAAATCAATATGAAAACGATGGCAGCATTTTAGATTTTTACTCTGAAAATCCATCAGGAGCAGATGCTTACAATTTTACGCATGGGAATAATCAATGTGGAAATCAGAGTGCAGAAGGAGACTGTTACAACAGAGAGCATTTAGTGCCTCAATCGTCTTTTGGAAGTGCTTTTCCTATGCAAAGTGATATTCATCATGTTATTCCTACAGATGGTCGTGTAAATAATTTTAGAGGTAGTCTTCCTTTTGGCGAAGCTAATAATGATGATTGGGTTTCATTAAATGGCTCCATTCGAGGGTCTAGTGCTATGGTTGGTTATTCTGGAAGTGTATTTGAGCCCATTGATGAATTTAAAGGTGATATAGCGCGCGCCCTGTTATACTTTGCAACTCGATATGAAAATACTGTAGATGGTTACACAAGTTTTGATATGTTTAACGGGACAAACGATCAAGTGTTTTATGATTGGGCTATAGATGTTTTGTTAGATTGGCATTATAATGTAGACCCTGTAGATCAAAGAGAAAGAGATAGAAATAATGCGGCTTACAATTTTCAAGGGAATGCCAACCCTTTTGTAGATCATCCTGAATATGCCAACATGATTTGGAATCCAACTCCTGACACAGAAGATCCAACCGATCCTACAAATTTAGTAGCCTCAAATCCTACTGATAATTCAATGGATTTAAATTGGACTGCTTCAACTGACAACATTGGTGTTATTGGTTATGATATTTATGTAGATGGAGGTCTTAACGCATCAACTGCAAATACGTCTTATACTGTTTCAGGATTAACTGCAAATACAAACTATTGTTTTACAATTAAAGCTAAAGACGCTGCTGGAAACGAATCTGGCTTTAGCAATCAAGACTGTGAAATGACAACCAATAATGGCTCATCTGGAGGTTTGGATGAATTATTTTTTTCTGAATATATTGAGGGAAGTGGAAATAACAAAGTGTTAGAAATTGCGAATTTTTCTGGAGTTACTGTTAATTTAAGTACTTACACAATGAAACTTAGCTCTAACGGAAATGCTAATTGGACAGCAACATATAGTTTTCCTAATGGAGCCGAAATTGCAAACGGAGATGTTTATGTAGTAGCTCAAGGTAGTTCTACACTCTGCAACTCAGAAGAAGATGCTCAAAACAATGCTATTACTGCTTTTAATGGCAATGATGCTATTGGCTTATTTAAAAATGATGTATTAATAGATATTTTAGGAACACTAGGTGATAATAGTGTTTATGCTGAAAATGTCACCTTAATAAGAAAACCAACAGTTGCTGGGCCGAATACAATATATACGCCTTCGGAATGGACTATTTTTCCTCAAGATAATTGTGATGATTTGGGGCAACATACCTTAACCTTATCTATAGAGGATGTTACTGCAGCTAATTTTAAATTTTATCCAAATCCAGTTTCAACAAGTAAACTAAATTTTACGATCAATAAATCAACTAGGATTCAGATATATGATATTTTGGGAAAATTGATCATAACAAAAACGGTTAAACCAAGTAAAAACTGGCTTGATATATCAAATTTAAATAAAGGTATTTATTTAGTTAAAATGACCATTAATAAACAAACTACGATTAAGAAACTGATACGAAATTAGTTACAAACAACAAGTAATAAAAACAAAAAGCCCGTAATAATTAGTTACAGGCTTTTTGTTTATTTTTATTTAAAGATTATGCTTTGTGCATTCCTTTTAATATAAGTAAACCTATTCTAGAAATTACAAAGGTTAAGGTTCCAAAAACAGTAGTTATAAAAGAAACTTTTAAGCCTCCTGCAAGTAATGGTGCTGAAATTTCTACTCCGATTGATTCAATAGAATCAAACGCCTGAATTAGACCAAGTATTGAACCGAAAAAACCAATAACCAAACCTAATAGCCCAGCATCAGAAGTCAATCTCATCATTTTTTTTGATAATGAAACATTTTTTGAAAGAGAAATAAACGCTTTTAATAAAAAGAAAATAGTCAATATTAAACAGATTAATATTAGTGACATAAAAAATGGTCCTCCTTCATTGAAACGATCAACAAAAGGATTTAGAATTAAAGAAGCTTTTGGCGCAATTGATAAGGTATACATTGTAAATGGTTTTAATTAAACATAATACAAACATAAAAAGACTTTAATACGAAAAAATATTAAATGCGATAGACTGCAAGTTTAACCAGGATTATAACATTAGTGCTAAAACAAGCGTTAAATCTGTCATTCGTCTACAAAACTTAAATTACCATTAAAAATATGCTAATATTGTATCTTATTATACTAATAACATGAAATCCAATTGGATTTTAAATAAAATACTGCAAATTATTTTTCATGCCATTTTTTGGTGTGGTGTTCTATTATTTTACACCTATTTTTTTGGCTCAAATAGCGATGATATTAATTACGTCCTATCGTTTTCTGTTTTTCTAATGCCGATAACAATTGCAACAACTTATGTTTCAATTTATAAGCTAATTCCTGCTTTTCTAATTAAGAAGAAATACTTTCAGTTTGCACTTTATAGTCTTTATACCATTATTATTTCGTCTTATCTAATCGTCCTTTCTGTTTTTTTTGGACTTGTTTACCTATCCAATTTTCAGTATTCTGAGATGGCGCCAATAAGTCGTAATTTATTATTTGTAACCATTGCTGTGTACTTAGTTGTAATTATTGTGAGTGCTTTTAAACTACTTAAGTTGAATTTAAAACATGCAGAGAAAACCAAGAAGCTCGAAACCATAATTCTTGAAACACAACTAAAATTAAAGGAACAAGAATTAAATTATTTAAAAATGCAAATTCATCCTCATTTCCTATTCAACACATTAAATACAATGTATGGATTTGCTTTAAAAAAAGCAGATGAAACACCAGAAATGATTCTGAAGCTTTCAAATTTATTAGATTATTTATTATATCAAGTTGATAAACCCTTTGTTTTACTTAAAGATGATATAGATCATATTGAAGATTATATAGCGCTTGAGAGAATGAGGTTTAATGAAACCTTAAACATATCATTAAATACAGACAATATATCAGAAACAGAAAAAATAGCTCCAATGTTACTCCTGCCATTTGTTGAAAATAGCTTTAAACATGGATCTATTAAAAATGGCTTATTGACTATAAAAATAGAGGTTTACTGTCAGGATAAATTTATCTACTTTAGTATAGAAAACAGTTCGACCAACTCAACGGAAACATCGAAAGGCATCGGATTAGAAAACCTTAAAAAACGTTTATCACTGTTATATAAAGATGCACATCAATTAAGTATTACAAATGAGGATAATATTTTTAAAGTAAACTTGAAATTAAACAGCACCATTATTTGAGCACTAACAGAAACATATCTTGTCTTATCGTTGATGATGAATCTATCGCTAGAGAAGTTATTGCAACCCACCTCACGAAAATAAAAAACATAAATATTATTGCTAGTTGCAATAATGCTATTGAGGCTTTTAACATTATAAGTAATCACACTGTTGATTTGGTGTTTTTAGATATAAACATGCCTGAAATTTCTGGAATTTCATTTGCAAAATCTATAAATAGGGACATTAAAATTATTTTTACTACGGCATATCGTGAATATGCAGTTGAAGGGTTTGAATTACAAGCTGTAGATTATTTATTAAAGCCTATTTCATTCGAACGATTACTCAAGGCGGTCAACACCTATTTTGAGGTTTATAACAACGTCACAGATACTATACCGAGTCCAATGGAGAGTCATAATTTTATGTTCGTTCGTTCGGACAGACGCATGCTCAAAATTGCATTTAATGAAATTATTTATATTGAAAGTTATAGTGATTATATTAAAATTCAATTGGATAATAAAACCACAGTTGTTACTCGTGAAACCATAAGTGCCATCGAAGCAAAACTTCCTAAACGTGAATTTATTAGAATCCATAGGTCTTACATTATCGCAGTAAATTATATTGAATCATTTACTAACGAACAAATTGTCATATTCGGAAAATCATTACCTATAAGCAGAAGTTATAAAAAAGAAGTGTTATCACTTTTAGAAAAGTTTTAAAAGAAAAACCCTTCCCAAATGAATGGAAAGGGTTATTGTAGTCTCAAGTCAAAAGGGTCTTCCCTAACAATAACTTATATACCCATAACATAAGTTTAACCCTGGATTTCAACCTGATTCTCTACAATCTCTTTAATTGGAACAACTAATGTGCCATTTAATGTTTTTAACGTCATAGACAAGTCTCCTATTGTTATAATTTCGCCTTCAACGTCTTTATATTTTATCTTCATACCTATTTCATAAGTACGTCTGGTGTAATATGTTTTTAGCAAATCGGAAATTACATCTCTTGAACCCAAACCCAAAGCAAGTGCAAAAGCACCAAGGAAAGCTCCAAAAATTAGTGTTATATTATTGGTTATAATATCTGTATTAACACCTGCTTGATTTAATGCCGTTATGGAGATGATTGACAACATTATAAAAAACACCAACTGACTAATGATTTTTCCGCCAGAAAGTTCAAACGATTTAAAAAAGGAATGAATTGATTTTTTTACAAAATTGGCTATAAACAATCCAATTACAAAAATTGCAGCTGCACTTAAAAGTTGCGGTAAATAACCAATTAGATTACCTATTTCTTCAGAAATAATGGTCATTCCCAACATTTCTGAAACTATAATAATAAGTATCAATAGTAAAGCCCATTTTACAAACTTCAGAATTACCGTCGTGAGATTGACATTGAGTTTCTTGCCCTCAATGATTTCAATATCATTTATTTTTTGTCCAAGGTCATCCACTTTGAATAGTTTTAAGGATTTCTTTAAAACCATCAATAGTAGTTTTATAAATAACCATCCAAATAAGAGAACCAAAAACGCCTTAAGAATATTAATTCCAACGGTCGAAAAATTCTCTATAGCCATGTCTTTATATTTTGTTAGGGTTTCCATGATGTTAGTTATTTGCTATTTTCTTTTGTTTTTACGCTCTTTAATTGTTCTCTCTATAACACTGCCAACATTCAATGAGAATAACCCAGCCAAATCCATTAATAGTTTCGCTGTAGCAATGTCTTTCATCACTTTAGACTTCAGTTCCGCTGGTACATCCTTTAACGGTTGGTCTATATGTTTAAATGGATTATTCTCCATGACATTCATCATTATATACGTTCACAAGCTTCTCCTTAGCTCGTTTTAGCCTCATTTTTACTGCACTTTCTCCAATATCTAAAACGCCACATAAATCTTTTATGCTCAACGAATCTTGATATTTAAGCAATAGAATCATTTTCTCTTCAGGAGAAATTTTCTCTAGTGCTTCCTTCAGTTTTTCTACTTTTAAATTTTGAATATCTGCATCATCTTGTTCTTGAGAACCATAATGCTCATCCTTCAAATTATCTGTATCAACAGATTGTTTTTCAATTTTTTTAGCTGTGCTTCTATTCACATAATTTACACAATGATTGTATGTAAATGAATATAACCAAGTTGAAAATTTAGACTTTCCTTTAAATGTTTTAAGCTTCACAAAAAGCTTTAAAAAAATATCTTGCGTTAAATCTTCGGCTTCATCATCATGTTTTGAAAACCCTCTACATTTATTATACACCAACTTATCATAGCGATCATACAAAATCTCAAAAAGCAAAGTATCATTTTTTAATACGATTGCCTTTACAAGATCTTCGTCAGATAAATCCTTATAGTTTTGTTCTATTTTCAATTCGTTGTTAGGGTATAATCGTATTTAAGACACGATAAAAATTATTAAGTCACATCGATATTATTATTAAATTTCAAAATGAACTTTGTAATCTACAAAAAATATTATAAAATATTCAAAATCAACACATTGATTAGTGCAAAAAGAAAAAAGCGACCTCAAAGAGTTCTCTTTTCTATTAAAAAGTTTTTATTTAAACCAGAATTTAAATATGCAATGCAATGTCATCAGTTGCAGCCAAAGCAGCTTCTTTAATGGCTTCTGTAAAGGTTGGATGTGCATGAGACATACGCGACACATCTTCGGCAGAGGCTCTATATTCCATGGCTACGACCGCTTCAGCAATCATATCTGCAGCACGAGCTCCAATCATGTGTACACCTAAAATTTCATCTGTTTTCTTATCAGCTAAAACTTTTACAAATCCATCTAAATCCATGCTTGCTCTACTTCTACCTAAAGCACGCATTGGGAATTGTCCAGTTTTATATTCTACTCCAGCTTCTTGAAGTTGTTCTTCGGTTTTACCAACACTTGCTACTTCTGGCCAAGTATACACAACGCCTG
>CAZRDG010000058.1:0-10763 GCA_964598775.1 uncultured Lacinutrix sp. | reverse complement strand
GAAAAAATATATCGATCTTAATCTAACATTCCAGCTCCTTAAACTCTTTAAGGAGTTTTTTGTATTACACCAATGTTAATTTTATAAAATTTATTATGCGTGCATAATAAATTTTACTATCTTTGGGTTTCATAACATTCAAAAATGAAGGATAAAACCATTGATTATTTATTAAGAACTACTTGGTTATCAGTGCAAAAGATGTATAACGAAGAAGCGGCTAAGTTTGGTAGCACCATGGCTACAGGCTTCACGCTTTTAAGTATAGATCCTGAAAATGGCACACCTTCAACTTCTTTGGGCCCAAAAATGGGTATGGAGCCAACTAGTCTATCACGTATTTTAAAAACCATGGATGAATTAGGTTTAATTGAACGAAAACCTAATCCTGATGATGGTCGTGGTGTCCTTATTCATTTAACTGAATTTGGAAGAGAAAAAAGAGCCTATTCAAGAGAAAAGGTTTTAACCTTTAATGAAGCCATTAAGAAAACAATCAGTGAAGAAAAATTAAATCATTTTTACGAGGTCGCTGAAACCATAAACGATTTAGTTTCAAACAAGAAAATTTATAATCAAAAAGATAATAGCATAAAATAAAATGAGTAAACGTAGAATTAAAAAAATAGCTATCATTGGTTCCGGAATTATGGGAAGTGGTATTGCTTGCCATTTTGCCAACATAGGTGTAGATGTGCTTTTACTGGATATTGTTCCAAGAGAACTTAACGACAAAGAAAAAGCTAAAGGTTTAACTTTAGATGACAAAGTTGTTAGAAACAGAATTGTAAACGACTCTTTAACTGCCTCGTTAAAATCGAAGCCCTCACCTATTTATCATCAATCTTTTGCTAGTCGTATTACAACTGGGAATTTGGAAGATGATATTTCAAAGATAAAGGATGTCGATTGGATTATGGAAGTTGTTGTTGAACGTTTAGACATTAAAAAACAAGTTTTTGAAAAACTAGAAAAATATAGAACTCCAGGAACATTAATTACTTCTAATACCTCTGGTATTCCAATTCATTTTATGAGTGAAGGACGCAGTGACGATTTCCAGAAACATTTCTGTGGCACTCACTTTTTCAATCCTGCTCGTTACTTAAAATTATTTGAAATTATTCCAGGACCAAAGACGGACGCATCTGTTCTTGATTTCTTGAACGAATATGGTGAAAAATTCCTTGGAAAAACATCAGTAGTTGCTAAAGACACTCCTGCTTTTATTGGAAACAGAATTGGAATTTTTGGAATTCAAAGTCTGTTCCATCAGGTTAAAGAAATGGATTTAACAGTTGAAGAAGTTGACAAATTAACTGGTCCTGTAATTGGTCGCCCAAAATCGGCAACATTTAGAACGGTTGATGTGGTTGGTTTAGACACTTTGGTTCATGTTGCTAATGGCATTTACGAAAACTGCCCTAATGATGAAGCTCATGAGTTATTCAAATTGCCTGATTTCATCAATACCATGATGGAAAACAAATGGTTAGGAAGCAAAACTGGTCAAGGATTTTACAAAAAAGAAGGAAAGGACATAAAGACTTTAGATTTAAACACACTCGAATATAGAGAGAAAAAATCGGCAAGATTTGCCACTTTAGAATTAACGAAAACCGTTGATAAAGTCATAGATCGTTTTCCAATTCTTATCTCAGGAAAAGATAAAGCTGGAGAATTCTACAGAAAGAATTTTGCAGCAATGTTTGCCTATGTATCCAATAGAATTCCTGAAATTTCTGAGGAACTTTATAAAATAGACGATGCCATGAAAGCTGGTTTTGGATGGGAACATGGTCCTTTCCAAATTTGGGATGCCATTGGTGTTGAAAAAGGCATCGAGCTCATGAAAGCTGAAGGTTTAGAACCTAATGCTTGGGTTAATGATATGCTAGCATCTGGAAGCAAATCGTTCTATACAATTAAAGATGGAGCAACTTATTTCTATAACATACCATCTAAATCTCAAGAAAAAATTCCTGGTCAAGATGCATTCATCATTTTAGATAACATTAGAAAATCTAATGAAGTCTTTAAAAATTCAGGTGTAGTCATTGAAGATTTAGGTGATGGCATTTTAAATGTTGAATTCCAAAGTAAAATGAATACCATTGGTGGTGATGTACTTGCTGGATTAAACAAGGCAATTGATTTAGCAGAAAAGGATTTTGCTGGATTGGTCGTTGGTAATCAAGCTGCAAATTTCTCTGTTGGAGCAAACATTGGAATGATATTTATGATGGCTGCCGAACAAGAATACGATGAGCTTAACATGGCAATCAAATACTTTCAAGATACCATGATGCGAATGCGTTATTCTTCCATACCAACGGTTGCTGCGCCTCACGGAATGGCACTTGGTGGAGGATGCGAATTATCTATGCATGCTGACAAAGTTGTTGCAGCTGCCGAAACATACATTGGTCTTGTAGAATTTGGCGTTGGTGTTATTCCTGGTGGTGGTGGTTCTAAGGAAATGGCATTGAGAGCTTCAGACACCTTTAGAAAAGGTGATGTAGAACTTAATGTTTTACAAGAATACTTCCTAACTATAGGAATGGCTAAAGTGGCAACTTCAGCTTATGAAGCTTTTGACTTAGGCATTCTTCAAAAAGGAAAAGATGTTGTTGTAGTGAATAAAGACAGACAAATAGCCACTGCAAAAGCCTATGCTCAATTGATGGCAGATTCTGGTTACACACAACCTGTAAAACGTAAAGATGTTAAGGTATTAGGAAAGCAAGCCTTAGGCATGTTTTTGGTAGGAACTGACTCCATGGAAGCTAGTCATTACATTAGCGAACATGATCAAAAAATTGCTAATAAATTAGCCTATGTTATGGCAGGAGGTGATTTATCTGAACCAACTCTAGTGAGTGAACAATATTTATTGGATTTAGAGCGTGAAGCTTTTCTTTCCTTATGTACAGAAAGAAAAACACTGGAAAGAATCCAACACATGTTAAAAACAGGAAAACCTTTAAGAAACTAATACAATGAAACAAGCATATATAGTAAAAGCATACAGAACAGCTGTTGGCAAAGCACCAAAAGGTGTCTTCCGATTTAAAAGAGCTGACGAATTAGGTGCTGAAACCATTCAGTACATGATGAAAGAATTACCTAATCTTGATGTGTCTAGAATAGACGATGTTATTGTTGGTAATGCTATGCCTGAAGGTTCGCAAGGATTAAACATGGCGCGATTTATTTCTTTAATAGGATTAAACAGTGTCGATGTCCCAGGAGTAACAGTAAATCGTTTTTGTTCTTCTGGAATAGAAACCATTGGAATTGCTACTGCTAAAATTCAAGCAGGAATGGCAGATTGTATCATTGCTGGAGGTTCAGAAAGTATGAGCTCTGTTCCTATGACAGGTTTTAAACCAGAATTAAATTACGAAACTGTAAAAGCTGGTCATGAGGAATATTATTGGGGAATGGGAAACACTGCCGAAGCTGTAGCCAATCAATTCAAAGTGTCTCGAGAAGATCAAGATGAATTTGCTTTTAATTCTCATATGAAAGCCTTAAAAGCTCAAACTGAAAACCGTTTTCAAGATCAAATTGTTCCAATAACCGTTGACGAAACTTATATTGATGAAAATGGAAAGAAAGCAACTAAATCATATACAGTCACTAAAGATGAAGGTCCTCGTGCTGGAACAAATTTAGAAGCCCTCGCAAAATTGCGTCCTGTTTTTGCTGCAAATGGGAGTGTTACAGCCGGAAATTCTTCTCAAATGAGTGATGGAGCTGCCTTTGTTATGGTAATGAGTGAAGACATGGTTAAAGAATTAAATCTTGAACCAATTGCGAGATTAGTTAATTATGCAGCTGCTGGAGTTGAACCTCGCATCATGGGAATTGGGCCAGTTAAAGCCATTCCAAAAGCACTAAAATTAGCTGGTTTAAAACAAGACGATTTATCGCTTATTGAATTAAATGAGGCATTTGCTTCGCAATCTTTAGCGGTTATTAGAGAACTAAATTTAAATCCTGACATCATTAACGTGAATGGAGGAGCTATTGCATTAGGGCATCCTCTCGGTTGTACAGGAGCCAAGCTTTCAGTTCAATTATTTGACGAAATGCGTAAACGAGACATGAAAGGTAAATATGGCGCCGTGACAATGTGTGTTGGAACTGGTCAAGGTGCTTGTGGAATATTCGAATTTTTAAATTAAAACATACCCAAACAATAAAGTAATGGAAACAAAGGAATTATTAAGAGGAGGTCAATTTCTTGTAAAAGAAACAAACTGCGAAGATGTTTTTACTCCTGAAGATTTTTCAGAAGAGCAAAATATGATGAAAGATGCTGTGATGGAATTTAACGAACGTGAAATCATCGCACATAAACCAAGATTTGAAGCTAAAGATTATGCCTTAACTGAAGACGTTATGCGTAAAGCTGGTGAATTAGGATTTTTAGGTGTTGCAGTACCTGAAGCTTATGGTGGATTGGGAATGGGATTTGTATCTACATGCTTAACATGTGATTATATCTCCAGTGGAACAGGTTCTTTCAGTACTGCGTTTGGTGCTCATACAGGAATTGGCACCATGCCAATTACTTTATATGGAACCGAAGAACAAAAGCAAAAATATGTTCCAAAATTAGCTACTGGTGAGTGGTTTGGAGCTTATTGCTTAACCGAACCTGGAGCAGGAAGTGATGCCAATTCTGGAAAGACAACAGCTACCTTATCTGAAGATGGTAAATCTTATAAGATTAACGGACAAAAAATGTGGATTTCAAACGCAGGATTTTGTCGTTTAATGATTGTTTTTGCAAGAATTGAAGATGATAAAAACATTACAGGTTTTATTGTAGAGTATGATAAAGCAAACCCTAACGGAATCACTTTAGGAGAAGAAGAACACAAATTAGGTATTCGTGCTTCATCTACTAGACAAGTATTTTTTAATGATACAGTAGTTCCAGTTGAAAATATGCTAGCAGGTCGTGGTGAAGGATTTAAAATTGCAATGAATGCCCTAAATGTTGGTCGAATTAAATTAGCTGCTGCATGTTTAGATTCTCAACGTCGCATTCTTACAACAGCCGTTCAATATGCTAATGAGCGTAAGCAATTTAAAACTCCTATTTCAAATTTTGGAGCAATTAAAGTTAAGTTAGCGGAAATGGCAGCCAGTGCCTATGCTGGAGAATCTGCAACCTACAGAGCTGCAAAAAACATAGAAGACCGCATTGCCTTGCGTGAAGCTGCTGGCAATACACATCAAGAAGCAGAGCTTAAAGGTGTTGAAGAATATGCCATAGAGTGCTCAATTTTAAAAGTAGCGGTTTCTGAAGATGTACAAAACTGTGCTGATGAAGGCATTCAAATTTTTGGTGGTATGGGGTTCTCTGAAGAAACTCCTATGGAAGCTGCATGGAGAGACGCTCGTATTGCTCGTATTTATGAAGGAACCAATGAAATTAACAGAATGCTTTCTGTAGGCATGTTGGTTAAAAAAGCCATGAAAGGTCATGTGGATTTATTAGGTCCTGCCCAAGCTGTACAAGAAGAATTAATGGGTATACCATCGTTTGAAACTCCTGATTACTCTGAGTTATTTTCTGAAGAAAAAGAAATGATTAAGAAGTTGAAAAAAACATTCTTAATGGTTGCTGGTGGTGCAGTTCAAAAATTCGGTCCGGATTTAGAATCTCATCAACAGCTATTAATTGCTGCTGCTGATATTTTAATAGAAATTTACATGGCTGAATCTGCAATTCTAAGAACTGAAAAGAACGCAAAACGATTTGGTGAGGAAGCACAATCTGTTCAAATAGCAATGGCTAAACTTTATTTATACCATGCAGTTGACATTATTGAAGAAAAAGGTAAAGAAAGTATAATTTCTTTTGCTGAAGGAGATGAACAACGTATGATGCTTATGGGTCTTAAACGCTTTACAAAATATGTAAACTATCCAGATATTGTAGATTTACGTAAAGAAATAGCTGAGAAAGTGAAAGCTGAAAACAAATACTGTTTTTAAAATATTTCTTATTAATAGCATTTTAAAAAAGCCAATTCTAAATTTTAGAATTGGCTTTTTTTTATTTCTTATCTTTATGCAAATTCAATGAAAAATGAAAAAGCACTTACTTAATGCACTTGCCTTATTACCATTATTTTTAGTAGCTCAACCCAACACAGATGTTTTTCTGTTTGATTTAAACACAAAAAATGGAACATTTGAACTCTCAAACATGAAAAACATTTCTGAGAATGAAGGATATGACAATCAACCTTCGTTTTTAGATAATAATACCATTTTATACGCAGGATCGCGCAATGGTCAGACAGATATTGTAAAATATAACATCAACTACGATTCTAAAATTTTTATAAACCATACTGATGGTGGAGAGTATTCGCCACTTAAAATTCCTAACCAAAATGCTGTTTCTGCAATTCGTTTAGATCCTGACGGAAAACAATTTTTATATAAATACAGTTTAAAAAATGGTGAACATGAAGTTCTAGTTAATGATGTTATAATTGGCTATCATGTTTGGTATAATCCCTCAATAATCGTTTCATCAGTGCTAGAAGATGGTGGTTTATCCTTATACACAAATGATATAAAATCAAATAAAAGTTACTTACAGCAAAAACATATTGGTAGATCTTTACATAACATTCCTAATTCAGATTTAGTAAGTTATATTTCTAAAGAAGACAACAATGTTTGGGAAATAAAGTCACTTAACCCAAATTCTGGAATAACAAAAGCTATAGCAGCCACAATAGATAAAGCCGAAGACATGTGCTGGCTTCCAAATGGAACCATTGTTATGGGGAAAGACGATATAATTTACACCTATACAACTAATAAGAGTGTAGGTTGGGTTGAAGTTGCCTCATTAAAAAGCTATAATATTAAAAATATCACTCGACTTGCTGTAAGTCCTGACGGTAAAAAAATAGCCATTGTAGGTGAGTCTATCACTAAAGAAGGACCTATTGATCCAAATAAAAAGCTAGAACCAAAACTAGAAAATATAGCTTGGATTTCTGGAACTTGGCATGGTGAGGCTTTAGGTGGTATTGTAGAAGAAATTTGGAGCGAACCATCAGGTGGTTCTATGATGGCTTCTTTTAAACTTATAAATGACGGAAAAGTTTCATTTTACGAGATTGAAATCATTCGTGAAGTAGAAAATTCACTCATTTTGCAATTAAAACACTTTAATAACGACTTAAAAGGTTGGGAGACTAAAGATGAAACTATAGACTTCCCATTAATTGAAATTACGACCAATAAAGTAACCTTTGAAGGTATGATTTTTGAAAAAGTCAATGATAAAGAAATGAACGTCTATGTAGATTTACATGACAAGGATGGATCTGTTGAAACTGTTAAATTCACCTATACTAAAAAATGATGCAACTAAAAGAATTCATCCATGTATTTGTTTTTTTAATCGCATGTGCTTTAATACAATCATGTGAATCAAATGATGGTGTTACTGGTGATGGTATAGGAGGTCAAAATGGTTTTGTCAATGGCTGTGAAGGTGTTAATTATCCGAATTGGGAAACATCTCTTCATAAATTACCCTATCCTGTTGGTCAATCTTATACTATTGGCCTTAGCAATTGCAGCAGTGGTTCAAACCATGGTCCTGGTGAACCTGATCAATTTGCTATGGATATCATTATGGATATTGGTACACTTGTTACAGCATCTCGTAAAGGAACAATAATGTATGTTGAAGAATCAGGAGATGACTTTGAGGAATTAAATAATGTCGTTGTCCTTAGAGATGAAGATGGATATTTTCTACAGTATCAGCATCTCACCCTTAATGGTGCTCTTGTTGAACAAGGAGATTTTGTTGAAGAAGGCGATCCTATTGGCTACAGTGGTGCCTCAGGTCTAGCGTCTTATCCTCATTTGCATTTTGTTGCAACAAACTGGGAATGGAATGTTGAATATGGATCTTATGACTATTTTTCATATCCAATCACTTTTAGCAATACAACTGAAAATCCAAAAGGTCTCATACAAGGCCAAACTTATGAAGCATTACCTTACTAACTTTTAAAAATTCAATTAACCAATCATGCGAATAACAATTTTATTAACCTTATTTATTAGTTTGTCATTTTCATTAAATGCACAAACGGATCCAAAAATTTACGATATTATTGATGCTGTTTCAGCAGAACGTATAAAAAACGATGTAAAAAAACTTGCCGATTTTGGTACACGACATACTTTAAGTGATACAGTTTCTCAAACTAGAGGGATTGGAGCTGCAAGACGTTGGATAAAATCAGAATTTGAAAAAATTGATTCTGACTGCAGTAATTGTCTCGATGTATTCTATCAAAAAGATTTAGTAAAAAAAGGAGATGGAACAAGAATTGTTCATGATGTAGAAATTGTGAATGTTGTTGCCATACAAAAAGGCACAAAATTTCCAAATAGATTTATCATAATGAGTGGAGATATTGACTCTCGAGTTTCTGATCCTACAGATTTCACTTCAGATTCACCTGGAGCCAACGACAATGCATCAGGTATGGCAGGAACTATAGAAGCAGCTCGTGTATTGAGCAAATACAAATTTGATAACAGTATTATTTATGTTGGTTTATCGGGCGAAGAACAAGGACTCTATGGCGGAAAAGGCCTAGCAGCTTTCGCCAAAGAACAAGGCTGGGAGATTATTGGTATTTTGAACAATGATATGATTGGTAATATTAAAGGGGTTGATGGAGTAATAGACAATCGAACCTTTAGAATATTCTCAGAACCTGTTCCTCCTACTGAAACTGAAAGAGAACGTAATGCAAGACGTTTTTATGGTGGTGAAGTTGATGGTATTTCACGCCAATTAGCGCGATATGTTCATAAAACTGTAAAAACGTATATGCCAGAAATGAATCCTATGATGGTTTATCGTTTAGATCGCTTTGGTCGTGGTGGTCACCATCGCCCTTTTAATGATGCTGGTTTTGCTGGTATTAGAATCATGGAAGCGCATGAAAACTATACGCAACAACATCAAGATATTAGAACTGAAAATGGTATTAATTATGGTGATACATTTGAGCATGTAAACTTTCCTTATGCCAAAAAATTAACTGCAGTCAATGCCATAAACCTAGCGAGTTTAGCCAGCGCTCCTCCTCCACCTCAAAATTTAAAAATTGGAGGTATTGTTGAACCATCTGTAAAATTTGAATGGGAAAAAGTAGATGGTGCAGTAGGCTACAAAATTTATTGGAGAGACACAACATCTCCAACTTGGGATCAAAGCAGGTATGTTGGTGATATTTCAGAATTTACTTTGGAAGGTGTTGTTATTGATAACTATTTCTTTGGAGTCGCTTCTGTGGGTAAAGATGGCCATGAAAGCTTAGTCCTTTTCCCTAATAAAACATTCAGATAATTTTTATTAAAAAACAATGATTAAAAAAATTTCAATAGTCCTATTGTTGCTTTTGTTGATGCCTTTTACATCCATTGATGCTCAAGGTCTACTTCAAGCCAAAGAAAACTTCACTAGACAAGACACTTTAAGAGGCACAATTACACCTGAGCGTGAATGGTGGGATTTAACCTATTATCATCTTGACATCAAAGTAAATCCAGATGAAAAGTTCATTTCAGGTAAAAATACTGTTCAGTATAAAGTACTGAATAATCAATCTGTCATGCAAATTGACTTACAAGCTCCTTTAAAAATTACTAAAGTGACTCAAAATGGAAAAGATTTAAAGGTCAAGCACGATGGTAATGCACATTTTATAGCGCTCTCAGAAACACAAACTATTGGAGATATTAACAGTATCGATGTGTATTATGAAGGTCATCCACAAGAAGCTAAAAATGCACCTTGGGATGGAGGTTTTTCATGGAAAAAGGATGAGAATGGGAATCATTTCGTGGCCACTTCTTGCCAAGGATTGGGAGCCAGTGTTTGGTGGCCAAATAAAGATCATATGTATGATGAAGTAGATAGCATGCTTATTAGTGTCAATATTCCTAAAGGACTTACGAATATTTCAAATGGAAGATTAAGAAAATTAGAAGAACATAACGATAATACAGTAACATCACATTGGTTTGTAAGCAATCCTATAAACAACTATGGAGTTAATGTTAATATTGGAGATTATGTGCATTTTTCTGAAGTCTATAAAGGGGAAAAAGGACCTTTGGATGTAGATTATTATGTGTTAAGAGATAATCTGGAGAAAGCAAAAGTACATTTTCAAGACACTCCAAAAATGTTGGAAGCTTTTGAGTATTGGCTTGGACCTTATCCATTTTATGAAGATGGCTTTAAATTAGTTGAAGTCCCTTATTTAGGTATGGAACATCAAAGTTCCATTACCTATGGAAATAAGTATAAAAAAGGCTACTTAGGAATGGATTTATCTAAAACAGGTTGGGGATTGAAATTTGATTTCATTATCATACATGAAGCTGGTCACGAATGGTTTGCTAACAACATCACTTATAAAGATATTGCTGATATGTGGATTCATGAAGGTTTTACCGCTTATATTGAGAGCTTATATTTAGAGTTTCATTACAGTAAAAAGGCTGGAGATGAATATGCAGTTGGAAAAGGAAAATCCATTGCAAACGACAGACCAATTATTGGTCATTATAATATAAACAAAGAAGGTTCAAGTGATATGTACAACAAAGGTGCATATATGCTTCATACATTAAGACAACTTATTGAAGATGATGAAAAATGGCGCAAAATATTGCGTGGT
>CAZRDG010000057.1:0-10879 GCA_964598775.1 uncultured Lacinutrix sp. | reverse complement strand
AACTTAGCGTTAGTATTTATTAAACCCTTACTAAATATAGTAAGGGTTTTTTTGTGTGTTATTGTCAGGGGTTAAACTATTTATGACTAAGTGATATAACAGTTTTTTTATAATAACTAATTGTTTATTTTTAGACTATGAATATGATCATTCAATCTTCCATAAATACATTAAATAAATCTAAAATGCTTTTGAAGTCTATTTCAAATGATGATTTAAGTGACCAAACAGTTCCTCCATATTATTCATGTATAGGTTCTCATATTCGACATATTTTGGATTTTTATGATTGTATTTTTGACGGCATTGTATCTGAAAAAGTAAATTTGATTAATAGAAATAGGGATGAACGCATTCATAGTGATTGTGATTATGCTTTAGTGAATGTCAATCGTATTATAAGAAAACTAGAAAATATTGAAGACCTGTCTCTAGATAAAATTTATTATGTTAGTGATAATTTAGGGTTGGGTGAAGTTAAAGTTAAGCATACTCTTGGATCAATTTTAGCACAAGCCAACAGTCATGCTATTCACCATTATGCTATTATAAACTATATTTTGGATAGATTAGGAATAATTATGGAAGATGAGACTTTTGGTTTTAATCCAACTACACCAAAACCAGAAACTAATTTGAATTAGCTTTTTTTATCAAACATACTATTCATAATCGTTTGAAGTCCTTTAAATGCCAAAAACACTGCTCCAGCACAAATGAGAAGGCTAATTACAAGAATTGGAACATAGAGTGGCTTTTCTTTATTTGTTGTAGCGATATAAAAAAGTGTTGGGCCTGCAAACATCATTATTAAAGAAATTGCCATTTTTTTTAAGCCTTTTATCAATATTTCTTTATTTGTTCTTTTAGTCTCCATTTTTATAAGCTTTTACCGATGCTCTTACACTTTGGTATTTTTCCAGTAATTCTGATGCTTCTTCAGCTGAAACTCCTAATTCACTCATAACCATCTTTACTCCTCTATCAACGAGCTTGTTATTGCTTAATTGCATATCAACCATCTTGTTGCCTTTTACTTTACCTAGTTGAATCATAGTTGCTGTGGTAATCATATTAAGCACAAGTTTTTGCGCTGTTCCTGCTTTCATTCGAGAGCTTCCTGTAACAAACTCAGGGCCTACTATAACTTCAATTGGATATTTGGCTGTGTTAGATAATGGACTATTATGATTACAAGTAATGCATCCTGTAATGATATTATTGGTATTACAATATTCTAATGCAGAAATCACATAAGGTGTTGTTCCTGAAGCTGCAATTCCAACAACCACGTCTTTACTCGAAATTGAATGTTCTTGTAAATCTTTCCAACCTTGAGTCGTTGAGTCTTCAGCAAACTCGACTGCTTTTCTAATAGCAAAATCTCCTCCTGCAATCAATCCAATAACCAGTTCATGAGGCACTCCAAAAGTTGGAGGACATTCACTGGCATCAACAATACCTAGACGTCCACTTGTGCCAGCTCCAATATAAAATAAACGACCACCTGACTTTAATTTGCCAATAACTTGTTCAATTAAAAGTTCAATTTGAGGGATGGCTTTTTCTACAGCAAAAGGAACAGTTTTATCTTCGTTATTCATATTGATAAGCAATTCAGAAATGCTCATCTTTTCTAGATGATTGTAATTTGAATCTTGTTCAGTGGTTTTTGTGAAGTCCATTCATCAAAAATAAACAATTTGTAATGAGTTATTCAACTATATAAATAATTTCGTCAACTTCTGATAGTCTAAAATAGCCTAATGGGAAGTTTTCCGAATTCGTTTCATTAATACAATTGCCTCTCACTGTCGCTGGTGTAGTTTCAAACGGACCACCACCTTCTTCACTATTTTGCTGTAAAAGAATAAACATGTATTCATAAAATGCTTTAGAAATGCCATAATTTCTTATGGTTACTTCGTGACCTGCAGTTAAATCTTCTTCGGTATAGAATCCAAATATTTGATTGCCATCAGTAAATTCGTCTTTATAAACTTCTAAAGTAGGTATTGCGGTGAAGTTATTTCTAAATTCAAAAAAATAGAAATTTTCAATATTGGCTGGATCAGTATAATAGGCTTTTAACTCTGTTTCTTCTCCAGAGAACCCTCCATCATTTTTTTGCTCAACATAATCTATGGGGACAACAGATTTAAGAGTTTCTGTGGCCGAATAAATTTCTCCATCATAATTTATGATGAGTGAATATTCTTCTTCTAAAACAGGTGTAAATGAGTTGTTTTTGTAAACTCCAGTACTGCCATCTTCTATAAAATTATACTGGTTATTGTTGGAATCGAAAATTGTAACAATTGCATTATTTGCAGGCGGCGTTTCTAAATCATAGTATGGTGCTGTTAAAGATAGCTTTATTTCTTGTTCATTTCCAGGAGTTCCTTTTATCCAGTTTATTGATGCTTCAATAACGAGTTTAGGTTCAGAAGTATTTAAATCTAAACTTATTGGTTCTTCACAAGTATAAATTGAAATGCATAATAGCATTAGCAGAAACTTTTTACTCACTTCTTTTATATTGCTTAGGAGGTCATTAAAATTCTTTGAGTTTTTCATTTCTTTAAAATTTAAAGTTATATGAAATTGAAGGAATAATGCCAAAAATAGACTGTTTGAAAGATTCATTTACTCCAGTTGTGCGATTTTCTCTAAAACTTATGGATGATGCATTATTTCGATTGTATGCATTATAGACACCAAAAACCCATTCAGTTGTCCAATTTTTATTAGAGTTAGGTTTCGGGATATATTTAACTGACACATCTAGCCTGTGATAATTTGGAATTCTGCTAGAGTTTCTAGCTTCATACGTAGGAATGGAGATTCCATTATATTCATATTGTCCATTCGGAAAAGTAGCCGGTAATCCAGTCTGAAACAAGAAGTTTGAATTGAAACTCCATTTATCAGAAAGTTTATAAGAAGCAGTTACAGAAATATCATGCGTTTTATCATAAGGTGTATTGTACCATAAACCATTATTTATTCCTGTCTCGTCTGGAGTTCTACCTTTGGTTTGTTGCTCAGATTTTGATAAAGTATAGGCTATCCACCCTTGAAAATCGCCTTCATTTTTTCTAAATAAAACTTCTAGACCGTAAGCTCTTGCTATACCATTTAAGATCACTTGCTCTATGGCATTGTTGGCAATTAAATCTGCTCCATCTATATAATCGATTCTATTTTTTACGGTTTTATAAAAGGTTTCTACTTCTAAATTATAAGTATTATCATTAATGGTTTTAAAATAACCAAAGGCAAATTGATGCAAAATTTGAGGTTTGATATATTTACCACTTGGTGTCCAAACATCTAAAGGAGTAGGAGAACTTGTATTTGAAAGCAAATGCAAATACTGACTCATTTTATTATAACTGGCTTTAACTGAACTTTGGTTATTTAGTTGATAGGCTAATGCTACACGAGGTTCTATATTGGCAAAAGATTTAATTACATCACTTCGATTGTAGGTTTCAGTATCAATTGGATTTGCTTTTTCGTAAATTTTAAGCTCAGGGTTAAAAATTATCGGATTATTATTGTCATAAACATTTAATTCGTCTTGACCCAAACGTAAAAAAGAACTAAATCGTAATCCATAACTTAAAGCCAGTTTATCTGTGACTTGATGCTCAGCATCTAAATAAAGTGCATTTTCAAAGGCATATTTATCTATAAGTTTAAACGGGTTAATTCCAGAAGTTTCAGTTGTTGGTGTAATGTTGCCTGGATTGAATTTGTAGTAAATACTGTTTAAACCGTATTGCAATTTAAAATTGTTAGAGATGTAATGTTTCAAGTCGTATTTCACATTGAAATTTCTAATGCCTGAGGTCCAATCAAATTCAACAAAATTCAGCTTTAAATCATAGTCATAATCAGAATATATCAGGGATAAGTTTGAAAATAATTTATCAGAGAATAAATGATTCCATCTAAAATTTATGACTGCATTTCCATATGCATTTTCAAAACTATCAGAAATACTAAAAACATCTCTACCAAAATATCCTGACAGATAAATATTGTTTCTATCATTTAATTTATAACTCAATTTTGTATTTAAATCGTAGAAATAAGCGATGTTATCAATGTCGAATAAAGGTAAAAACAAATGCGCATAACTACTGCGACCTCCAAATAAAAAGGATCCTTGTTCTTTTTTAAGAGGACCTTCGGCTAAAAGTCTACTTGATACCAAGCCAATGCCACCATTAATTTTAAATTCATTACTGTTTCCTTCTTTTTGATAGATGTCTAATACCGAAGACACTCGACCACCATATTTTGCTGGAATGCCACCTTTATAAAGTTTGATGTCTTTTATAGCATCTGGATTAAAAACAGAAAACAAACCAAACAAATGTGAAGAATTGAAGATAGTCGCTTCATCTAGAAGAATTAAATTTTGATCAGCAGCTCCACCTCGAACATTAAATCCAGAGGCACCTTCTCCAGCTGTTGTGACACCTGGTAATAAGGTGATAGACTTAATCAAATCAACTTCACCAAGCACAACAGGAATTTGCTTTATGGTATTTATTGACAAAGAGTTTAAACTCATTTGAGGTTTCCTTATATTCAGTTTTTCAACATCTTCAACAATTACAATTTCATCTAAGGTTTCACTATCTTCTATTAATTTAAAGTTTAGTGTTTGATCTTTATCCAGATTAATGTTTTGAACAATACTTTTAAAACCTAAATAACTGATTTGAAATTCATACTCACCTTTATCTAAAGTTATGGAGTAGAAACCGTATTCATTACTTGTAGTACCTGTCTGTAAGGAAGGAATAATAATATTAGCACCTATTAGAGTTTCATTACTGCTCTGATCTTTTATAATACCACTAAGCGTAAATTTTTCTTGGGAAATCACAACTATTGGTAACAGTAGTAAAAGAAAAAATATTGGTTTATTAAATGGAATCATTAACGATTTTGATTAAAAATAAAAGCTCTTTAAATTAAAGAGCTTTTAAGGTGTTTAATAAATATTTAAAAATATTAAAAAAATATAATTTTTTTATTTGAGTAATTTAAGATTTTATAATTTTATTAAGAGTCTTACTTGGTCTCATTGCTTGAGATACTAATGTTTCATTAGGTTCATAGTAACCATCAATATTAACTGGAGCGCCTTGAATTTTATTCAATTCATCTACTATTAGTGTTTCATTAGTTGTCAATTCTTCAGCGATTGATGCAAACTCATTTTTTAATTCCATGTCGTCGTTTTGAGCTGTAAGTTCTTGAGCCCAATACATGGCTAAATAAAAATGACTTCCTCTATTGTCTAATTCGCCAGCTTTTCGTGAAGGTCCTTTTTTGTTTTCTAATAGTTTTTCGGTAGCAGCATCAAGCGTATCTGCTAAAACTTTTGCTTTTTTATTGTTGGTAGCTTCTGATAAATGTTCAAGTGATACAGCCAGTGCTAAAAACTCACCTAATGAATCCCAACGCAAATGGTTTTCTTCAACAAATTGCTCAACATGTTTTGGTGCTGAACCTCCAGCTCCTGTTTCAAACAGGCCTCCACCATTCATTAATGGCACTATTGAAAGCATTTTTGCACTCGTTCCTAATTCTAAAATCGGAAATAAATCGGTTAAGTAATCACGCAACACATTTCCAGTAACTGAAATGGTGTCTTTTCCGTTCTTAATTCTTTTTAAAGTGAACTGAGTTGCTTTAATAGGAGATAAAACTTGAATATCCAATCCAGTAGTGTCATGGTTTGGTAAGTACAAGTTTACTTTTTTTATCAATTCAGCATCATGTGCTCTATCTTCATCCAACCAAAATACTGCAGGAGTATCAGTTGCTCTAGCTCTTGATACAGCGAGCTTAATCCAATCTTGAACAGGTGCATCTTTAACTTGACACATGCGCCAAATATCACCTGCTTCTACTGTATGTTCAATAAGTGTATTGCCATTGGCGTCAACAATTCTTACAGTTCCATTAGAAGCAATTTCAAAGGTTTTATCATGTGACCCATATTCTTCGGCTTTTTGTGCCATAAGTCCAACATTTGGAACAGTTCCCATTGTAGTTGGATCAAAAGCTCCATGCTCTCTACAAAAATCAATAGTTGCTGTGTAAATTCCAGCATAACTGCTATCTGGAATTACGGCTTTGGTATCTTGTGATTTTCCTTTGGCATTCCACATTTGTCCAGAATTTCTGATCATTGCTGGCATAGACGCATCAATAATTACATCACTTGGTACATGTAAATTGGTTATTCCTTTATCAGAATTCACCATGGCTAAATCTGGATTATTCTTATAACAAGCATCAATATCAGCAAGAATTTCTTTTTGTTTTTCTTCAGGGAGTTCAGTTAGGTTAGATAATAAATTTCCAAAGCCATTATTTACATCAACACCAATTTTATCAAATGTTTCGGAATGCTTATCAAAGACATCTTTAAAAAACACACGAACAGCGTGACCAAAAATAATTGGGTCAGACACTTTCATCATTGTCGCCTTCATGTGCAGTGAGAACAATACCCCTTTATCTTTTGCATCTTGAACTTGAGTTTCAAGAAAACGTAACAAGGCATTTTTTTGCATGACTGATGCATCAATAATTTCCCCTTTTTGTAAGGCTAAATTGCTTTTTAAAATTGTAGATGATCCATTTGCGTCAATATGCTCTATGCTTACAGTTGTTGCATCAGTGAGTGTAATAGACTTTTCATTGTGGCTAAAATCACCTTCAGTCATCGTTGCAACATGCGACTTAGAACTTGAGCTCCATTTCCCCATAGAATGCGGATTCTTTTTCGCGTAATTCTTAACAGCTTTTGGCGCTCTTCGGTCAGAGTTTCCTTCTCTAAGTACTGGATTTACAGCACTTCCTTTAATTTTGTCGTAACGTACCTTAATTGATTTTTCTTTGTCATTTTCTGGTTCATCTGGATAATCAGGTAACGCATAACCTTTAGATTGTAGTTCTTTTATGGCACCTTTTAATTGAGGTACTGAAGCACTAATATTTGGCAACTTAATAATGTTCGCTTCAGGTGTATTGACCAACTCGCCTAGTTCGGCTAAGGCATCACTTTGTTTTTGTTCGTCTTTCAGAAAATCTGAAAAGCTTGCCAGAATTCTTCCAGCTAAAGATATATCTCTTGTTTCTATAGAAATTCCTGACGATTTTGTAAACGCTTTTACAATAGGAAGTAGGGAATAGGTTGCTAATGCTGGAGCTTCGTCAGTTTTTGTATAAATTATTTTCGACATTTAAGGGAATTTTTAAAATTAAAACAGTTGCAATTTTATAATTACAACTTATGATTTTTCAGTTAGCGAATATACAAAATTTGCGCGTGAGATGGGCTTAATTCAGGTTCTATCTAACTTCTTGCAAAAGTTTTAAAATTTGATAATAAAAACCTGTTATTTTGAGAATTTCGTAAAATAACACAGTAATAATTATTCAATAATTATTTGATGTTCCAATAGAAGACCATCAATGGTCGCTCTTGAAAATTTTGCACCTTTCATTTTATTTTTATCAGGGTTCAAGTTAAAATTGTAAGCTGTGCTAAAATCTGAACCTTCTAATATAGTATTTTCAAAAACAGCGTCTTTTAAATTGCAATCATTAAAGTTGGTTTTAGACAGGTCTGCATTTGTAAAATCAACTTTTTGTAAACTACATTTTTTAAAAGTAGTCCCAATTAGTTTCAAGTTAGTAAAAGTGGATAAGTCTAAATTGCACTGCTTAAAGTTAACCGAAAACAAAAACGCATTAGATTCATAAAATGGCATGCCAACCATTTTGCAGTCAGTAAACAAAGCATCTTTAAAAGTTGCTTCTTTTAGTTTTGTGTTGGTTAGGTTACAATTAATAAATTCACATTCCAGAAAGAAAATTGTAGATAAATAGCAGGATTCAAAATTACAATCTATAAAGGTACAATTGTCGTATTCAGCTTTTGGTAAACCCGATTTGGTATAATCTTGGTTTTTGAAGGCCTGATCAAGAATTAATGGAAGCATAATCTAAAAATATGCACTAATATAAAAAACAAAAGCCATATCACTGTAGACTAAATCTACTCTGACATGGCTTTCTCTGAAACAGTAATTTTCGTGGCCTATTTAACATTGCTGTTAACCTCAGTATCTCTCGAAATCTTTCTAAAAACACCTTTTCGGCTCAAGCATTTGCTGTTTCAAATTGAAACATCCTTGTAACTTTCAAAATGTATTGACGTGTTACTCAACATGTTTCAGTTTTTTAACCGTTTTTCTTGATCCTTCTTCTTTCAGCATCTCATTTGCATGATTTACTGCCTTCTAAAGCATTGCTCTTTCCATTAGCTCCCACTTTCGATCCTTCTAACTTCCAGAACTTTCCACCTTACACGTTTGCTGTCTGAATTAACATACGGCTCGCCTTAAGGTTTCATGGTTTCTCAGCTTACACATGCATACACATGGCGCTTTGTAACCTCAAAAAACAATTATATAAAGAACGTTACTTTATTGAGCCAAGTCGCAGTCCGAAAACAACAGAAAATCAATTTTCATGATTTTTTCCCTTAACTCTCCTGCTAATTTAAGATAACAATTCAATTTTTCAAACTTTTTAAGGAATTAGATATCAACCTGTTATAAACCGTAGTTATCAACAATTGTTAACAACGAAAAAGCCCTGGATATTTCCAAGGCTTTTTAATTTTCGAATTAAGTAATTGACTAGTGTCTCTTTTCTTTAATTCTTGCTCTTTTACCAGTAAGACCTCTAAAGTAGAATATTCTAGCTCTACGAACCTTACCTCTTTTGTTAACTTCAATTTTTTGTAATGCTGGCAAGTTAATTGGGAAAATACGCTCTACACCAATAGCTCCAGACATTTTTCTAATTGTAAAAGTTTCAGAAGCTCCTGTACCTCTACGTTGTAAAACTACACCTCTAAAGAACTGTGTACGTACTTTTTCACCTTCTCTAATTTCGTAGTATACTGTAATAGTATCACCAGCTCCAAATTCTGGTATGTCTTTTCTTGTTACAAATTCGTCTTGTACAAATTTTATTAAAGATTCCATGTTAATCTTTTTAATGGTTCATTCGAAACAACATTCACGATTCTCGCCAGAGGTTAATCCGAAATTGGGTGCAAAAATAAGTATTAATTACAAATTTGCAATGTTTTATTCTCTTTTTTTGGTGTTCCCAAGACAAGTGTTTTTACACTTTGTCTTGGTCAGGCTATTCGCTATATCTTTTTATGGTCTTCGACAAGCTCAGACTGACATAAAAAGGATGTCGCTACTATCCTTAACACAAACTACTTCGTCTTTTAATTGTTTTTAGATTATTCATCCAAAAGATCTGGTCGTAGGTCTTTAGTACGTTGGTAAGCTTGTTCTTCACGCCATTTTTCAATCTCAGGAAAATTACCACTAAATAACACTTCTGGTACTTTCCATCCTTTGTAGTCTCGTGGTCGTGTGTAAATTGGTGGTGCTAATAAATTGTCTTGAAAGCTATCTGTCAAAGCCGAGGTTTCATTACCTAACACACCAGGAATTAAACGAATTACAGCATCACACAGCACAGCTGCGCCAAGTTCACCACCAGATAATACATAATCACCAATTGAAATTTCTCTGGTTATAAAATGGTCGCGTACGCGTTGGTCTACGCCTTTGTAATGACCACATAAAATAATAATGTTCTCTTTTAAGGATATCTGGTTGGCAATCCCTTGGTTTAAGGTCTTACCATCAGGTGTCATATATATGATTTCGTCGTAATTGCGTTCAGACTTCAGCTGACTAATACATTTATCAATAGGCTCAACCATCATGACCATACCTGCACCACCACCAAATTGATAATCGTCAACCGAGTTGTAATTGTCTGTGGTATAATCACGTAAATTGTGTAAGTGTACCTCTACCAAACCTGCTTCAATGGCACGTTTTAAAATAGAAGCCTCAAAAGGACTTTTAAGTAATTCTGGTAAAACCGTTATGATGTCTATTCGCATAATGCAAAGATGCAATTATTCGCTTAAAAAGAAAAGAGTTGATTTGGGAGTTTCGCTTAACGTTTAGTATATGAAAAGTAGGCGATTTCGATGCACTAAACTTTCAGGTAAGTACAAAGTTTGATACGAGCCAAAAGCCTTGATAATATTACTATTCCGCCTATTTTTTATATACATTGTTAGCCTCAGTTTTTCATTTTAATCAAAGCCTCGAGTGCTTCTTTTCCCTTTTCATAATCGGGATTTATTTTTAATGTTTGCTCATAACATGATTTAGCTGTTTCCTTATCTCCGAGATTAAGATTTGCATTTCCGAGTAATCTCCATGCATAGGCTGACTGCCTATCCAAACTGATGTAAAATTCTAAAATTTCTTTAGATGCTTGCCAATTTTTACCATTCTCTAGAACTGCTCCTGTGGTTAAAATATCTTCGTCTTCAGTAAAATAGATGTCATTAGTATCTTTTTTCATTTCAAACCATAATTTTTTGGCGTACTCTATTCCCATTTTATTATAGGCATCGGTAAATTTGTATTTAGCGGAAACATTGTAATCTTTTGCATTTTTTTCATAGATGAATTCTGAAACTGCATTGATTAATCTGCCTGTTCTTGCAAAATCACGGTTGGCCATCACAATTATTGAAATACTGTCCTTTGGATAAACGTACATTAAAGATTCAAAGCCAGTATCATTCCCTGTATGCATAATTATTGGGCGGTCTAAATAAGATTGTAAATACCAGCTTAACCCAATTTCAGCATCCCAAGGTGTTTTATAGTGCGGAGTTGTTAATAGCTCAAATTCTTTTTTTGTGAAAACGTTTTCACCTCCATTT
>CAZRDG010000056.1:0-11006 GCA_964598775.1 uncultured Lacinutrix sp. | reverse complement strand
ATATCTGCTTAATCTGGCATTCAACGAATCTAAACGCACAGCAGCCAAGGTGGCATAAGGATATACTTTGATGGTTTTACGCTTTAAAATTAAGTAACGCCTTTTGTCTTCAGCGCTATTAAATTCCAGCTTATGCAATAACATCACCTCATCCAAATCTATAGTGGTTCGTGGTATAGAATCTCCTTTAATAATGATATAGTCATAGCTCGTCGTGTCTTGTTCTGCCTCAGTTTGTTGAGCAAAAAACACAGCAGGAAATAGAAATAATATGTAGGTAAACTTCTTTATCATTATCTGTTGACAAAAACGTACTTCAAAATTAATAATTTACTACTGCTTTAACCTTAAAATCTTATTAATATTATTATTTTAGACCAAAATATTTTAGAATGGCAAAAAAGAGCATACTCAACAAAAAATCACTAACCTTTTTAGAGAAGTACTTAAACAATGCAGCTCCAACTGGATATGAATGGGATGGACAGAAAATATGGATGGATTATCTAAAACCTTATGTTGATGAATTTATCACAGACACTTACGGAACTGCTGTGGCAGTAATTAATCCAAAAGCGGAATACAAGGTTGTAATTGAAGGTCATGCTGATGAAATTTCGTGGTACGTTAACTACATTGCAGATAATGGTCTTATTTATGTAATTCGCAATGGTGGTAGTGATCACCAAATTGCACCAAGTAAAGTGGTGAATATTCATACCAAAAAAGGCATTGTTAAAGGTGTTTTTGGATGGCCAGCAATACATACGCGTTTAAGAACCAAAGAAGAACCACCAAAACCTGATAATATTTTTATTGATATTGGCGCTAAAGACAAAGCCGAAGTTGATAAAATGGGTGTTCATGTTGGCTGTGTCATTACGTATCCAGATGAGTTCCACATTTTAAACAAAGACAAATTTGTTTGTCGAGCTCTCGATAACAGAATGGGAGGATTTATGATTGCTGAAGTGGCTAGATTACTTCATGAAAACAACAAGAAATTACCATTTGGTCTTTATGTAACCAATTCTGTGCAAGAGGAAATTGGTTTACGTGGTGCTGAGATGATTACGCATACTATTAAACCAAATGTAGCTATTGTAACAGATGTGACGCATGATACAACAACTCCAATGATTGATAAGAAAAAAGAAGGTCATTTGGAAATGGGAAAAGGTCCTGTCGTGGCTTATGCTCCAGCAGTACAACAAAAACTGCGTGATCTAATTACAGAAACAGCTGAAGAAAAGAAAATACCATTTCAGCGTTCTGCACTATCAAGAGCCACTGGAACAGATACTGATGCTTTTGCCTACAGTAATGGTGGTGTAGCCTCAGCATTAATTTCATTGCCATTGCGATACATGCATACCACAGTAGAAATGGTGCATCGTGATGATGTTGAAAATGTGATTAGAATGATTTATGAAACACTTCTAAAAATTAAAGAAGGTGAAACATTTTCATATTTTAAATAAACTGAAAATCTAATTTAGATATAAGCCTCAATGTTGAGGCTTTTTTCATTATGCCTGAATACATAGACATTGTTACCAAGCAGGGAATACCAACTGGAAAGTCGGCTTTAAAATCTGACGTTCATACCAAAGGTTATCACCACAACACTGCTCATGTGTGGTTATTTACTAAAGATGGTCACATCTTATTGGCGCAACGAGCTGCATCAAAATTGATTTGTCCTTTGCTTTGGGATGTCTCTGTTGCTGGACATGTTGATGCTGCTGAAACCATTGAAGATGCAGCCATTAGAGAAGTTAAAGAAGAAATAGGTTTAACATTAACTATAGATCAACTTCAAAAAATTGGAGTGTTTGAATGTTTTCAATCTTATCCTAACGGAATTGCAGATAATGAATTTCATCATACTTTTATTTCAGAACTAAAAACTGGCATTACGAATTTAATACTTGACAAAAATGAAGTTGAAGCTGTGAAGCTGGTTAGCCTTTCAGAATTTCAAAACCTCATTAATAACATTGGTATAGACAACCACTTTGTCCCTTCCAACAAAAAGTATTATCAATTAATATTAAAAAGCATCAAAGAAGCCATTAAAAATTCTTAATTTTCGTTTATGGTATTACTCCTTTCAGCACTAGCACCTGTCGCAGCAGTTATCGTTTATATTTATGTTAAAGATAAATATGAAAAAGAATCCAAGCGTTATTTAACCCTTGCTTTTGTTTTGGGTGGCGTTGTGTCCATTATTATCACCACCATATTGTACTTGTTTTTCGATTTGTTTTTACCGCTTCCAGACGATTATAGTATTTGGCAGCAATTTGTAAAAGCCTTTTTTGTTGTTGGTTTTATTGAGGAATTTAGTAAATATCTTATGGTTCGTGGCTTTTTACAACCAAGAACAGTGTTCAATGAACCTTATGATGGTATAATTTACGCTGTGATGGTATCCATGGGATTTGCTGCCGTTGAAAATATCATGTACGTTATTCAAGGAGGTATTAATGTTGCATTTCTTAGAGCCTTTACTGCCATACCTGCTCATGCAACCTTTGGGATTATTATGGGCTATTACATGGGAAAAGCCAAGTTCTCAAAAAACAAATTTAAATGGAATCTTATAGGCTTATTCACTGCTGTATTATTCCATGGCGCTTATGATTTCTTCTTATTCATTGGCTTTATTCCAGGAATTTCAATAGGTGCATTCCTGTCCCTTATTGTTGGTGTAATCTTGTCTAAAAGAGCCATTAAAGCGCATCAGGAGATTTCACATTTTAAAGAACAATAAATTATTAATAATATGACTTGCCTCATATTCTTAATAAATACTTACTATTAATTTTGTAGCTTTAAAAGCTACAATTTTTACCAAAGTACAATGGACAATACATATATATTAAACGTCGATTCAGATTATGAATTTAGGCTCAATACATCAGATATCTCCAAAGCCGATATCATTAGCATTTCTAAATCAAAACACCACGTAATTCTTAATAATAAATCAACAATTACCGAAACAATTACAACTGATTTTAATTCTAAATCATATCAAGTAAAAGTAAACAACAACACCTATAACGTAAAGATAAACAACGTTTTAGATGCATTGATTAAAGATATGGGATTCGAAGTTGGTGCTTCTAAATTAATCAATGAAATAAAGGCACCAATGCCTGGATTACTCTTGGATATTATGGTAAAGAAAGGTCAAGAAGTAAAAATTGACGATGCCTTATTAATTCTTGAAGCCATGAAGATGGAAAACGTCATCACCTCTCCTCGTGATGGTATTATTAAAAATATTTCAGTAATTAAGGGTAATGCTGTAGATAAAAATGAATTATTAATCGAATTCGAATAACATGAAAAAGATACTTGTTGCCAACAGAGGTGAAATTGCGATTCGAGTGATGCGAACTGCGAAATCAATGGGAATTAAAACGGTTGCCGTATTTTCTGAAGCCGACAGAAATGCACCACATGTTCGTTATGCAGATGAAGCTGTTTGCATTGGCAAAGCACCATCTAATGAGTCCTACTTATTAGGTGATAAAATAATTGATGTTGCAAAAAGTCTGCACGTTGATGGTATTCATCCTGGTTATGGATTCTTAAGTGAAAATGCACATTTTGCTGAATTATGTGAACAAAATAATATCACTTTTATTGGTCCTAAATCTAAGGCGATAAAAATCATGGGGAGTAAACTTGCGGCTAAAGAAGCTGTAAAAGCTTATGACATTCCTATGGTTCCTGGAATTGATGAGGCCATTACTGATGTTAAAAAAGCTAAGGAGATTGCAAAACAAATAGGTTTTCCAATACTTATTAAGGCTTCAGCAGGTGGTGGCGGAAAAGGCATGCGTATTGTTGAAAAGGAAAGTGAATTGGAATCGCAAATGAATCGTGCTATCAGTGAAGCCACATCTGCTTTTGGTGATGGATCAGTGTTTATTGAAAAATATGTAACCTCGCCAAGACATATCGAAATTCAAGTCATGGCAGATAGTCATGGCAATGTTCTTCATTTTTTTGAACGCGAGTGCAGCATACAGCGTCGACATCAAAAAGTCGTTGAAGAAGCACCTTCAACCATTTTAACATCAGAATTACGAGCAAAAATGGGAGAAGCTGCCATAAATGTAGCTCGTTCTTGTGATTATTTAGGTGCAGGTACTGTAGAATTCTTAATGGATGCAGATCTTAACTTCTATTTTCTTGAAATGAACACTCGATTACAAGTTGAACATCCTGTTTCAGAGTTGATTTCTGGAGTGGATTTGGTTGAACTTCAAATTAAAGTGGCTCGTGGTGAAGCTTTGGACATAAAACAAGAGGACTTAAAAATAAAAGGTCATGCCTTAGAATTACGTGTGTATGCCGAAGATCCTTTAAACGATTTTTTACCAAGTGTTGGTTTACTTAAGACCTATAAACTCCCAGTTGGTGAAGGAATACGTGTTGATAATGGTTTTGAAGAAGGCATGGAAATTCCTATCTATTACGATCCAATGTTATCAAAGCTGATCACCTATGGAAAAACACGTAATGAAGCCATTCAACTTATGCGTAAAGCCATAGACAATTATCTTGTTGAAGGTGTTCAAACCACCTTACCATTTGGAAAATTTGTTTGTGAACACGACGCCTTTACATCAGGTAATTTTGATACTCATTTTGTCAAAAAATATTATTCACCTGAAAAACTGTTAGAACAGCATAAAGAAGAAGCTGAAATTGCTGCACTCATTGCTCTAAAACAATACCTCAAAGATCAACAACTTTTACGTTTACCTAATTAGAACAGTCATGGACTCAAAAATAAAAGCACTCAACGAAAAACTTCAACTAGCCTATCTAGGTGGTGGTGAAGCGAGAATTAAAAAGCAACATGCTAAAAAGAAACTAACGGCTCGAGAGCGCGTTAATTATTTACTAGATGAAGGATCTTTTGAAGAAATTGGGGCTTTAGTAACACATCGAACCAAAGATTTTGGCATGGCTAACCAAACTTTTTATGGTGATGGCGTCATTACTGGTTATGGTACTGTTCATGGGCGATTAGTGTACGTGTTTGCTCAAGATTTTACGGTTTTTGGTGGATCTCTTTCAGAAACGCATGCTGAAAAAATTTGTAAGATCATGGATATGGCTGTAAACGTCGGTGCTCCACTAATTGGCCTCAACGATTCTGGTGGTGCACGTATTCAGGAAGGAGTGCGATCTTTAGGTGGTTACGCAGACATTTTTTATAGAAACGTTCAAGCCTCTGGTGTAATCCCACAAATATCAGCCATTATGGGACCATGTGCTGGTGGCGCAGTGTATTCTCCAGCCATGACTGATTTTACGATTATGGTTCAAGATACAAGCTACATGTTTGTTACAGGTCCAAATGTGGTTAAAACAGTGACCAATGAAGAAGTAACCTCAGAAGAACTTGGTGGCGCTTCAACGCATTCTGTGAAGTCTGGAGTCGCTCATAAAACGTCTGCGAATGATGTGGAATGCTTAGAAGATATTAAGAAATTGCTAAGCTATTTTCCTCAAAGTAATAAAGAAAAACCTGCTCATCTGCCATTTGATTTAAAAGATGAAATAAGAGCTAGCCTCTCCTCTATTGTTCCTGATAATCCTAATAAACCTTACGATATGCATCAGGTAATTGAAGGCATAATTGATGAAGATTCATTTTATGAAATCCATAAGGATTATGCCGAAAATATAATTGTAGGGTTTGCTCGTTTAGGTGGCAAAAGTATTGGTATTATTGCTAATCAACCTATGTTTTTAGCTGGTGTTTTAGATGTGAAAAGCTCAAAAAAAGCTGCTCGTTTTGTACGTTTTTGCGATTGCTTTAACATTCCAATGCTTGTCATAGAAGACGTGCCAGGATTTTTGCCTGGAACTGATCAAGAATGGAATGGCATCATAGTTAATGGTGCTAAATTGCTCTATGCCTTTAGTGAAGCAACTGTACCAAGAGTAACAGTAATTACCAGAAAAGCCTATGGTGGTGCTTATGATGTTATGAACTCTAAACACATTGGTGCAGATATGAATTTTGCTTGGCCAAGTGCAGAAGTTGCAGTGATGGGAGCTAAAGGTGCTGCTGAAATTATCTTTAAAAAAGAAATAAGTACTGCTGCAGATAAGGAATCGAAATGGAAGGAAAAAGAAGCAGAATATGCTGAGCTCTTTGCAAATCCATATAGTGCTGCTGAACGAGGTTTTATTGATGAAGTTATTTTGCCTAAAGACACACGTCGAAAATTACTCAAAGCCTTTTCTATGCTTGAAAACAAAGAGGTCAATCTACCCAATCGTAAACATGGGAATATTCCGTTGTAAAATTAAAGTTATAATTAGCTTTAACTATTTAGGAAATAAACTCTTATCTAACCCTGGAACAATCCGAAGTGCGTTTTTGTAGTACACCTTTTTTAACACTTCATCATCAAGGTCTAGTCCATACATTGCCCAAAACGCATGATATTTTTTGTGATATGGAAAGTATTCATCAGCGCTTTCTAGTACTCTAAAATACGTTGGAAATTCTTCAGGCACCCAACTATCTTTACCGAACAAAACACGGTCTTGATATTTTGTAATGAATGCTTTTGCAAATCGTGGCTGTCTTCCAAGTTCTGCTATAATAGCACCTATACCAACATTCATGTTTGGCATCTCATCAAGTAGTTTCCCTAGCTTCCCCAAGTCATTTGCTAACCAACTCATATGTGCACTTATAAACGTGGTGTTAGGATGCTTTTTAAACATGTTGTATTGTTCATTCATTATTTGTTGAAAAGGTGCAGGATTATTATCATCACGCTTACGTCGAGGATGCGTTTTTAACTCCAACCAACGTTCATTATCACCATCAAATTCATCCCAAAAGGACGCAGGATCAGCAGAATGGATCAACACAGGAATTCCTAACTCACCACATTTCGCCCAAATAGGATCCAAACGCTCATCATCTATCGCCAATCTGTTACCTTGTGCATCCTTATTACTTAAGCCTAAGCTTTTATAAACCTTTAATCCTCGTGCCCCATTTTTAACGTCTTGCTCTAATTGAGCTACCATTTTCTCAGTCCATCCTTCAGAACCTGCATCTTGAAAGTTGATGTTAGCAAAGACCACAAAACGTCCAGGAAAATTATCTGCTATATTTTTAACCGATTGAACAATAGATTCTCCTGTCCCTCCACTAAGATTAACCATAATTGCCAAATTAAGCTTGTCCATATCTGCCACAACAGAGGTCAAATCTTGTGTTGGCATTCTACGTTGGTGTCCATGAACATCAATAAATGGAAACTTCGCCTTAAAAATACTGTCACCTGGTACCACCAATGTGGACTTAGGATTGTATTCTTCAAAAGACATTTCTTGAGCTTGTAGACTAAACATAATGCACAAAGCAAAACTTAGTATGAGGTAGTGTTTTAATTTCATCCTGTTGATTTTAGAAAGTTAAAGTTAAAAAAATGAAAGATGTAGTAACCGATTTTATGAAGCCTTTAACGTAATTAATCAATTAAATCTTCAATCATTAAATTATAATCATACTGCAAGTCTTCGTGAACTTTAGCAATTGCTTTTTGTGCTAACTCCAACTGTTTATTGTAAGTGTTAGTGAGTACTGTATTGCGTTTATAGGAAGGTTTCATCTCGCCAAGTACTTTACAAAAGTAAATAAGTAACTCAGCTTCAGTCTCTTTTTTCTTGGAGTATCTAATAAAGCGTTTAGTTTGTCGTAAAATCTTGCGAACCGTCTTTTTAATGTAATGGTAATTCAGGGTGTTAATCTCTTGAAAACTGTTTGTGATATAATCCTTTACACTCTCTATATATGTAACTTCATTTTCAGACTCAAACACTAAGTAGGTAAGCAATTCTTTACTCTCCAATTTAAAACGAGCCATTGCCAAACAATAATCTACAAGTTGTTCTTGAGATCTGTATTTCAACTCTTTTTTAAGTTCTGTAATAGTCGCTGGTTTCATAGGCTAAAAATAGAAAATAATTACCTTACTTTTGCCCAATGCAAAACAAACCTACTATTGAAATTGAATTTGTAGCACTTATGGCATCCTTAATGTCTATTGTGGCTCTTTCAATTGATGCATTATTACCAGCTCTGCCAGATATTGGTAATGCCTTAAACGTCATTGATCCCAACGACAATCAGAAACTTGTGACTATGATATTCTTGGGCTTAGGGTTTGGACAGCTTATTTTTGGTCCACTTTCGGATAGCTTCGGGCGAAAGCCAATTGTTTACGTTGGTTTTACACTTTTTGTTTTGGCCACTATTATTTGTGTTACAACTGAGAGTTTTGAAATTATGATTATGGGTCGCATTCTTCAAGGTGTAGGTTTGGCATCTCCAAGAACCCTGAGTATTGCTATGATTCGAGATTCTTTTAGTGGTGATTATATGGCTAAGATTCTCTCTATCGTTGTGATGTTTTTTATTTTAGTTCCAGTGATTGCTCCTACTTTAGGTCAATTTCTTTTAAATTTTTACAATTGGGAATCTATTTTTTATGTAAATCTCTTGTTTGGAGTTCTTGTGATGCTTTGGTTTTGGAGGCGTCAAAAAGAAACGCTTCATGAGGCGAATAAAATTAAGTTTACACCAATGCTCTTTGTAAATGGAACCAAAGAGTTTATGAAACATAAGCCTGCTGTAGCCTTTACACTAGTATCTGGTTTTATCACAGGTTCCTTTATGGTGTACTTGAGTACTGCTCAACAAATCTTTGAGCAGCAATACAATTTAGGTGATAAGTTTCCATACATCTTCGCTAGTTTAGCTATAGCAGTTGGTTTGGCAACCTTTTTAAACAGTCGTTATGTGATTCGATTTGGTATGTGGCGCATTGCATACGCAGCAACCATAGCTTACTGCTTAGTATCACTATTATACGTGGCACTTTTTTGGTCTGGTGTTAATCCAAGTATTGGTGTCTTGATTGCTTTTTTCGCTATGCAGTTTTTTGCTATAGGATTTTTATTTGGCAACTTGCGTTCACTTGCCATGCAGCCCTTGGGACATATTGCAGGAATCGGAGCCGCAATCAATGGATTTGTCTCTACAGTAATGGCAGTTCCAATTGCAAATTATATTGGCAGTTTTGTAAATGAATCCGTATTGCCTCTTTTTATAGGGTTTTCAGTATTTGGTATCTTGTCGCTCTTCGTCTTTATTCGCTTGAAAATGTCTAAAACTTAAAAAGCACCACTAAAGTGATGCTTTTTTATTATACCAATTGTTAAAATATTTATTTCATCAACGTCAATGCTTGACCTATTTGAGATGAAAATTCATTAATTACTGAAGCCAAGATATTAATTTGTTGTTCTACCTCATTAAATTCACCTTGCTCAATAGCTTCTCTAACTCCTGGAAATGTCTTTACACCATATCCTGTGTAAAATCCAGGTGCATAAATATGATGCTTGTACCAAGGACGTTTCGGTAGTCCATGCTCCTTGGTTAAGGCACGTTCCATATCTTTTAAAATAGCATTTACAGCTGCTTTATTTTTCACATTTGAAACACCTGATTGCGTCGCTTTTGAAAAAGCCATAGATTGCTTTTCTAAGTTTTCAAGGGCATTTTCTAATGGAGCAAAATTAAAGTGTGGCACATTGGCTTTTGCATCTGGCACTTTCATGTTTTCTTTTGGATTGTTAGCTAAAGCATACATTCCTTTTTCAATCATGGTATTATGTTGATTGGCTTCTTTTCTTAGCTTATCAGCCAGCGCTGTTACTTCATCCTTATAACCATTTACAATTTTAGTAAAATGACTAAACTCAAATGGCAATACATCGGCATTAGCCATACGCAGGCTCGTTCTTCCTGCTACCTTAGCTAAGGTTACTCCATATTGAAAATTAGGATCTTTAAAGCGCTTATAATGCTTATAGGAATCATACATAGTATGATATTCACCTCCAGAACTTTCACCACCAAATCCCATATTAAAGGAGGCAATTCCTAAGTGCTGAAAAAACGGAGAGTAATCCGAACCAGAACCTAAGGCGCCAAGCTCATAATGCGACCAAGGTACACCACCTGAAACTTGTTGCACGGCATTTCTGCGCTCAAACACTGTGACATTGGTTTGAGGGTCCATAACCGATTTACTTATCTGATCGAAGAATTTTTCTAAAGTATGTGAACCTCCTGCACCTAAAAACCCTGCTCCTGTTCCATCTGTATTAATATAAGCCACTGTTTTTTGTTTCAACTCTTTGGCATGTGTTTCTACCCATTCTGTAGAACCTAAAAGCCCTTGTTCCTCAGCTCCCCAAGCACAATACATCATGGTTCGCTTTGGTTTTCTGCCATTTTTAACCAATATACTTACAGCTCTTGCTTCTTCCATTAAAGCGACTAAACCACTAATAGGATCGCTAGCACCATGTACCCAAGCATCGTGATGATTACCTCGTATTACCCATTCATCAGGAAAGGTTGATCCTTTCATTGTGGCAATTACATTATAAGCTGGTCTTTGCTCCCAGTTAAATTCTAACTTTAAATGCACTTTGGCTGGTCCAGGTCCAATGTGATAAGTGATTGGCAATGCACCTCTCCATGAACTTGGTGCTACTGGTCCTTCTAAAGCTTCTAATAAAGGTTTTGCATCGTGATATGAAATTGGTAAAACAGGTATTTTAGTTAAGGTTTTAGCCTCACTTAATGGAATACGCTTCGCATCATCAGTTGAACCGTAACCTGGTGTTAACGGATCACCTGGAGCCATTGGCATGTCCATAACAGAACCTCTCTGAATGCCATATTCATTTTTAAAAGCCCCTTTCGGATACACATCGCCTTGGTAATAACCATCATCTTCTCATCGAGCTGCGCGACATTATCGAGCGCGGCGCCGTCCGGCAGGCTGTGCGTCTGACGGTCATTGACCATTTGCAGGCGGTGCTCGATCTGGCGCAGCCGGTCATAGGCCTCGCCCAGAACCTGCGCATAC
>CAZRDG010000055.1:0-11023 GCA_964598775.1 uncultured Lacinutrix sp. | reverse complement strand
CGTTAAACCATAGGGCAAAATGATAATTTCTGGAAGTTTGTTTACTTCTTCAACCAAAACCACTGTCATGGCTTTTGAATCAATAATATCTTGAGTAATCACAACTTCAAAATTCTTAAACTGTAAGGCAGAAAAATGCAACCTATCATTTAGCGTAACTAATATGTTGAACTTTCCTTCTGCATCAGTTATGGTACCTTTATTTGACGATGCATTAAAAATCGTAACACCTTCTACATCTGGTGAATCCACTATTATTTTACCACTCACTTCAATTCGTTGAACATCTTGCGCATGAATTGATAAAAGACTGAATGCAACAAAGGCAAACAAACATATAGGTTTAAGGATATTTTTGGTTGGTTTAAGCATAATAAAATTTTGTTGCATAAAGAAAGTTATTACAATTCATAAAAAGTGTGAATGATAATTAAACTTTTGTTAAATGATACATTTAACTAAATTTACAAAAATGGTTTGGTATCAACGAATACTAAACGTTAAATCTATTGTCCATTGAAAAACATCATAATTGCAAGTACATCAACTGTTCATGGAAGTTATTTCTTAGAGTATTTACTCGATGAGTTAGACGTACATTTTGAGAATACAGATGAAATTACTTTTGTTCCCTATGCTAGACCTGGAGGAGTAACACATGAACTTTATACTGACAAAGTAAAAGCTGTATTCAATAAAATAGATAAAACAGTAAAAGGTTTGCATGAATTTAAAAACCCAATAGAAGCTATAACGAATTCTAAAGGGATTTTTGTCGGTGGTGGTAATACCTTTGTTTTAGTCAATCAACTTTATAAAAACCATTTAATTAAACCTCTTCAAGATGCTGTTATATCTGGAACTCCTTATTTAGGAACAAGTGCTGGCAGCAATATTTGTGGCCTGACCATAAACACAACCAATGACATGCCAATTGTTTATCCTCCAAGTTTTAAAACTTTAGCATTAGTTCCTTTTAATATCAATCCGCATTATTTAGATCCAGACCCAAATAGTAAACATATGGGAGAAACACGCGAAACTCGCATTCAAGAATTTCATAAATTCAATACACAACCTGTCGTAGGTCTAAGAGAAGGTAGTTTTTTAATGGTGAGTAATGAGGATATTATACTTAATGGACCACATACTGCAAGAATTTTTGAAGTTGATAAAACTCCTTATGAACTCGATAGTGGCTCCAGTTTAAAATTCTTGAAGTAAATTGCTAACTCATGTTAAAAATCTGTGACTTTCAAGAGGTTGAAGTGTCAAAATTTATAAACCATAACATAAACTTTTGTATTTTTAAATATACGTTAAAACAGTATCCATGAGAAGAGGTAATAGCAAAGTAAAATTATTAATTGGTGCAGCGATTATTTTGTTTGCAGTGATTAAATACTGCTCAAGTGCAGAAGTAAATCCGTACACTGGTGAAAAACAACATATAGCACTTAATGAGGAACAAGAAATTGCACTTGGTTTACAAGCTGCACCTCAAATGGCACAACAACATGGCGGCTTATATCCTAATGAAAATTATCAAGCTTTTGTAGATCAAGTTGGTAACCGATTAGTAAATAATAGTATTGCCAAACAAACTGGTTATCAATACGACTTTCACTTGCTGGCAGATCAAAAAACAATCAATGCATTTGCGCTACCAGGCGGACAAATATTCATTACTTATGCTTTATTTTCTAAGCTCAAAAACGAAGACCAACTTGCTGGTGTTTTAGGTCATGAAATTGGTCATGTGGTTGGAAGACATTCTGCAGAACGAATGGCAAATCAAGGCTTAATGGAAGGTATTTTAAATGGTGTAGCTGTTGGTATTGATCCAAGTACCGCTCAAGGTGCTGCAGCCATTGCGCAAATGGTTAACATGAGTTATGGTCGAGAAGATGAACTACAAAGCGACGATCTTGGTGTAAAATTTATGATGAAGTCCAATTACGATCCTGAAGCTATGATTGGTGTTATGGAAATATTAAAAGCTGCTGCTGGACCAAATAGAACGCCTGAGCGAATGAGCACACATCCCGATCCAGAAAATCGTGTTCAGAAAATTAAAGAAGCGATTGAAAAATATAAGAATATGTAATCTACTTATTATTACATTAATACAAATCCCGCCTTGAAGCAGGATTTTGTTTTTTATCTTTGTGACATAATCTATATACATGAACAAAAAAGTAATCTTGATGATTTTGGATGGTTGGGGAAAATCTCCAGACCCAAAAGTTTCTGCAATTGATAATGCCAATACACCATTTATTGACTCTCTTTACCTAAAATATCCCAATGCAAGCTTAAGAACAGACGGACTAAATGTTGGTTTACCTGAAGGACAAATGGGAAATAGCGAAGTTGGACACATGAACCTTGGTGCTGGTCGCATTGTATATCAAGATTTGGTAAAAGTAAACTTAGCAGTAAAAAATAAAACATTAGGGCAAGAAAAAGCACTTGTAAATGCTTTCAATTATGCTAAAACAAACCAAAAGAATGTACATTTTTTGGGCCTTGTTAGCGATGGTGGTGTGCATTCACATATCAATCATCTATTTGGATTATTAGACGCTGCAAACGATTATGGCATATCCAATGTATTTGTTCATGCCTTTACTGATGGTCGAGATGTTGACCCTAAGTCTGGCTTTGGTTTTATTACAGAACTTGAAGAATATCTTGAAAAATCTACAGGACAATTAGCAACTGTAACTGGAAGATATTATGCTATGGATCGTGACAAACGTTGGGAACGTGTTAAAATAGCCTATGATGCCTTGGTGAATGGTGTAGGTGAACTATCCAACAATATCACAAAATCAATAGAAAATAGCTATGATGATGACATCACTGACGAGTTTTTAAAACCAATAATTAATACAAACGAACAAGGAAAACCCATTGCTACCATTCAAGATGATGATGTTGTGATTTTTTTCAATTTCAGAACTGACAGAGGACGCCAACTCACACAAGCCTTAACTCAAGAACATATACACGAGTTTAATATGCACAAATTGAAGCTTCATTATGTGACACTCACTAATTATGATGAAACTTTTAAAAACATTAATGTTGTTTTCAGTAAAGACAATCTCAAAGATACGTTGGGTGAAGTCCTTGAAAAACATCACAAAAAACAAATTCGAATTGCTGAAACTGAAAAATATCCTCATGTCACATTTTTCTTTTCTGGTGGTCGAGAAGAGCCATTTAATGGAGAAACGCGTATTCTTAGAAATTCGCCAAAAGTCGCAACTTACGATTTGAAACCAGAAATGAGCGCCTTTGAATTGAAAGATGCTCTCATTCCTGAACTTGAAAAAGGTGTCGTTGATTTCGTTTGTCTAAATTTCGCAAATGGGGATATGGTTGGTCATACAGGAGTTATGGAAGCCGCTATCAAAGCATGTGAAGCGGTTGATAAATGTGTAGAAGAAGTTGTTAATTCAGCCCTTAAGAATAGCTATACAACCTTACTCATTGCAGACCATGGTAACTGTGAAACCATGATTAATCCTGATGGTTCTCCAAATACTGCTCACACAACCAATCCGGTTCCAATTATTCTTATTGATAAGGATTTAAAACACATAAACGATGGGGTTTTAGGTGATTTAGCTCCAACCATATTAAAACTTATTGGCATTGAAAAACCAGAAGCCATGTCGCAAAATTCACTAATTTAATGTAACTTTCGGCATAATATGGATATATACAACAGACTTACAATTGCTATAGATTTTGATGGAACCATTGTAGATGATGCGTATCCAAAAATTGGTAAACCTCGGATTTTTGCTTTTGAAACCCTTACTAAACTTCAAGAAGATGGTCATCGACTTATTTTATGGACCTATAGAAGTGGTCTTCGATTGGAAGAAGCTATTGAATTCTGCAAAAACAATGGTGTCGAGTTTTATGCGGTAAATAAAAGTTTCCCAGAAGAACAATTTGATTATACGAAAAGCCGCAAAATACATGCAGACCTTTTTATTGATGATAGGAATATTGGTGGTGTTTTAGGTTGGGGTGAAATTTATCAAATGCTCACTAATGCCAAACCTCACATAAAACCAAATCAAAAGAAAAAAGGCTTTTTGGGTCTTTTTCGCTAATTTAACTGCGTATTAAATTAAAATAATCGCGCTCTATTGACTCTCGAAAATCTGGATGAGCAATTTCAGTTAAAGCTTTAACACGTTGCTTAATTGTTTTTCCATACAAATTGGCGACTCCATATTCTGTGACTACATAATGTACATGAGAACGTGTTGTAACCACTCCAGCACCAGGTTTTAAAGAAGGAACAATTCTGCTAATTCCTTTACTTGTAACCGAAGGTAATGCAATTATGGCTTTTCCACCTTCACTTAAAGACGCTGCTCTGATAAAATCCATTTGCCCTCCTACTCCAGAATACATTTTAGCACCAATTGAATCTGCACAAACTTGCCCAGTTAGGTCTACTTCTATTGCAGAATTTATGGCTACCATTCTTGGGTTTTGCTTAATGACAGAAACGTCATTCACGTAATCTGAAGCACGCATTTCTATAAATGGATTATCATCAACATAATCATATAAACGTTTAGAACCCATTAAAAAAGTTGCCAAGGCTCTACCTCTATTAATGCTTTTATAGTTTCCATTAATGACATCATTTAAAATTAAATCAATCACACCATCAGAAAACATTTCAGTATGCAAACCTAAATCTTTGTGATTAGTCAATCTCGACAAAACCGCATTTGGAATATTTCCAATTCCCATTTGTAATGTGCTTCTATCTTCAATTAATCCTGCTACATGGTTTCCAATTTTTCTTTCAATTTCAGATGGCTCAGACATCGCATGAACTGGCAAAGGTTCATCACACTCCACAAAAGCGTTTATTTCCGAAATGTGAATAATTCCAGCACCATGAGTTCTTGGCATTTGCTTATTTACTTGAGCAATCACATAATCCGCATTATCAATAGCTGCCAATGTGGCTTCAACCGAAACACCTAATGAACAATAGCCATGCTTATCTGGAACAGACACATGTATTAAGGCGACTTGTAAATCGACAATATTTCTTTTAAACAATAACGGTAATTCGCTTAAAAAAACTGGCGTATACGATCCATTTCCAGCCTTAAGTGTATGTCTTACATTTTTACCGATAAAAAAAGAGTTAACGTGAAAACTATCTTTAAGTTCTGGATTGGCATAAGGTGCTTCGCCTTCAGTATGCAATTGACAAATTTGAACGTTTCGCAATTCTTCATATCTAGCAGTCATTGCATTTATTAAAACTTGCGGCACTGCTGCTGCTGCTTGTAAATATACTTTGTCGTTTGATTTTATGATTTTTACGGCATCTTCTGCGCTAATTGCTTTGTACATTTTATAAATATTTATGGTGCAAAACTATAGATTAAATCGTTTAAAAAAACTGTCGAAAGTCATAAAAGCATAAAAACTTTACATTTTATTTTTTAAGTATCTTTGCCATTATTTTTTAAGCATGATTATAGTAAAAACAAGAGAAGAAATTGAGTTAATGCGTGAAAGCGCTTTGGTTGTATCCAAAACCTTAGGAATGCTAGCCAAGGAAGTTAAAGCAGGAGTTACAACGCAACAATTAGATACATTAGCAGAAGATTTTATTAGATCACAAGGCGCAATTCCCGGGTTTTTAGGGCTATATGATTGTCCTTCTACATTGTTATGCAGTGTTAATGAAGCTGTTGTTCATGGATTACCTACAAATATCCCTTTAAAAGAAGGTGATATTGTTTCAATAGATTGTGGAGCTCTAATGAACGATTTTTATGGAGATCATGCTTACACTTTTGAAATCGGTGAAGTTGCCCCTGAAACAAAAAAACTAATTGAAATTACTAAAGAATCCCTTTACGTTGGCATCAAAGAATTAAAACTAGGTAATCGCGTTGGTGATGTAGGTTATGCGATACAGCAACATTGCGAAGCACATGGTTATGGTGTTGTTAGAGAATTGGTTGGTCATGGTATAGGACGTAAAATGCATGAAGATCCAGAAATGCCTAACTATGGCAAGCGTGGTAGAGGCAAAAAATTTATTGAAGGCATGGTTGTTGCCATTGAGCCAATGATAAATGGTGGCACTCATAGAGTAAAACAACTTAAAGATGGCTGGACAATTGTAACATTAGATGGAAAACCAAGCGTACATTTTGAACATGATGTTGCTATTATAGATGGAAAGCCAGAAATACTTTCAACTTTTGGCTATGTATACGAAGCTTTAGGTATTGAAAGTAATGAAGAAGATGAGTTTAGACAAAAAGCTTTAGTTCTTTAAACTTTGAAGACAATTTTCAAATTTATTCTCAACCTTATACCCAGACCATTACTTATTCGATTGAGTTATGTAGTGAGGCCATTGTTGGCTTTTTTATTAAAAGGAAACACGTATACAGACCCAATTGACAGTAAGAGCTTTAAAAGCTTTTTGCCTTATGGTTATGGCAAACAACGCAACAATGTTCTATCACCTTCTACACTGAGTTTAGAACGTCACAGATTATTGTGGTTGTATCTTAAGAACGAAACTGACTTTTTTTCGGTAGAAAAAAAAGTGCTTCACTTTGCACCTGAACAAGCGTTTTACAAACGCTTCATAAAAATGTCAAATTTAGACTATTTGACCACAGATTTAAATTCACCTTTAGCTGATGTGAAAGCCGATATTTGTAATCTTCCGTTTAAGGATAATGAGTTTGATATTATTTTATGTAATCATGTCCTAGAGCACATTCCTGATGATACGAAAGCCATGGAAGAATTGTATCGTATTTTAAAACCTGGAGGATTTGGTGTGTTTCAGATTCCGCAAGATTTAAATAGGGAAACTACTTTTGAGGATGATAGCATCACTGATAAAAAAGAGCGAGCCAAAATTTTTGGTCAATACGATCATGTTCGTATTTATGGAAGAGATTATTTTGACAAGCTTCGTTCGGTTGGTTTTAAAGTTGAAGAAGTTGACTATACAGCCAGGCTTTCAGAGGATGAAATTATAAAGTATTGCTTAGCCAAAGGTGAAATAATTCCTGTTGTTAAAAAATAATTATTCAGGAAAACCATTCAGGGTAAGGGTTTCCAGTTCTTTACTCTCATTCTCAAAAATAAAAAACACTTTCAATTCTGGATGTGTTTTTAAAAGCTCGCTAACCTTGTTAATTCCCATAGCTTGAAACGCTGTTGCATATGCATCAGCGGTCATACAATCATCAGCAATTACTGAAACACTTAACACATTGGTTTTACTTGGATAACCTGTTTCTGTATCAATGATGTGTGCATAACGATTCCCTTCTGCATCAAGTTTAAATTTTCTGTAAGTACCCGAAGTTGCCATAGCTCCATCTATTAAATTTATAGCCTTAATAACAGATTGTGAGCCATCAAAATTAGGCTTATCAATACCAACCATCCAATTTGATTGCTTTTCTTTATTCATTCCTTTGCAACGTATCTCACCTCCTATTTCTACAAGATAATCGTTAACATTTTGAGATTCTAAATATGTGGCGATAACATCTACGGCATAACCTTTTGCTATGGCATTGAAATCTAAATAGGTATTGAGATTTTGCTTTGAAATTCCATTACGTCTCAACTTTACCTTGTCTAAACCAACAGAAAGCATCAAGCTATCAATTTTTAAACTATCAAGTGATACAATTTTTCCCTCAGGACCAAAATCCCAAGCGTTTACAACAGCTCCAATAGTTGGATCAAAAGCACCAGAAGTAACATCATAAATGGTTTTTGAAGTCTTAAAAACACTGGTAAAATGCTGATCTACCTCAACAGCTTCATTTCTGTTTATTTTAGAAATATCAGAGTTTTCGATGTAAGTTGACATGGATTTGTTAATCACATAAAACAAACTATCAAACTGCTTCTCGTAGTTTTCATTGCTATTATAAATCACAGAATATGAAGTACCAAAAACTTGACCTGATAGTTTAGTGTTTTTAGGTTCTTTGTTGTTACAAGAGACTAAAAATATAATGAGTAGTGCTAAAATTCGATGTCTCATAACTAGTTTAAATTTGTTTCAATTACTTGAATTCCGTTATACTCTATAAGGTATTCTTCATTCAAGTAAATGGGTAAATCTTCTCCTTTTGGGTTCCCAAGTCCTACTCCAGCATATAGCACTTTAGCATCTTTTTCTCGAGCATGTTTTTTGAAGGATTCCATCCAAACTACGTCGTAATTATTTGGATTTTCAGGTAAAATCACAGCTCTAACGATCACAAAAAAGTATTGACTGTTCTTATCTATGCAAACAAACTGAGGATGTTTTTTTAGTTTGCTATTAATCGCAACAAACTCAAAACCTCTGTTTTCCAAGTCTTTACCAACGTGATTCATGGCCAAATTATGTAATTCCTGTATTGTTAATGCTATACTCATAATGCAAAAATACTATTTATAAAATGATGGATAAAATTGTTTAACTTTAAATGCTAATCCCAACCAAAGCTACAAATTGACTAAAGACTACTTACAATTAATGTAAGTATATGATTAAATTCTTTCGCCAAATTAGACAGCGGCTTGTTTCTAAAAACAAGTATTCTAAATATATGTTGTATGCTATTGGTGAGATTGCTCTAGTGATGATTGGTATTTTGTTAGCTCTTCAAGTAAACAATTGGAATGAAAAACGAAAAGCCAAAGTAAAGGAAGTAGAAGTTTTAGAAGATTTTCAAAAAGGATTGACTTTTGACATCAAGCAACTAGATTCTATTGTTTTTCAATATGATCGTGCAAAATTTGCCATTAATAAAATCCTTCAATATTTTGAAAAAGACCTTCCTTACACTGATTCTTTAGATATTTACTTTTTCGATACTACACTTGTATTTGATTCTGGCGGATTAACAGTTGGTGCCTACGAAACATTAAAATCTAATGGTTTCGATTTGATATCAAATAAAGAAATACGTGATTTGGTTATTTTAGTTTATGACGAATTTAATCCTTGGCTTGATAAGTGGGAACAACGATACATCAACAAAATTTTTGAGGCAAAACAAAATTTATTAAACTCCAGATTTGTAGATTCTTGGAATGGTGATTATAGAGATCCAAACGTAAATGGTAGGATGCAGCCCATCAATTATGAATTATTAAAAAATGATCAAGAATTTAAATATTATTTAAGAACCCAACTTAATGATATGGGATGGCTTGTTTATAAGCCTACAAGAAATACTCAAATAGAATGCAAAAAACTACTTAACCTAATTAATAAAGAATTAGATGCAGTTAGATAAGTATGATTAAATTCTTTAGATATAAAAAACGAAATTACAGAATAAAAACAATACAAAATACTAGTAAACACACATAGAAACCATGGGAATATTTTGGGATTTAATACAACAAGACGAATTACAAAAACAAGAAGACAAAGCCAATAGCTTAGAAGAACGTGTTGAGCAACTTGAAAAAGATTTAAGCACGACACGAACCTTACTTAAAAAAACTTTAGTCGCTCTTGAAACTCACCTCACTCAAGATATTGATGGCGATGGTAAAATGGGATAAAAATAAACACACATAAACAATAGAAACATACAAATGAAAAAATTAGCATTAGTAATAACACTCGCATTCGCTTTTACATTAACTGCACAAACCGAAAAAGAAAAAGTCTCAGAAACCATTAGCAAAGCAGATATTGAAGGTCATATCTATTTTCTGGCCGATGATTTATTAAAAGGACGAGAAACAGGGACACCAGAACTAAAAATAGCAGCATCTTATTTAGCAAATACACTTCGAGGCTATGGTGTAAAGCCAAACCCAAAAACTGGAAATTATTATCAAGATGTAAAACTAAAACGTGTGTCTCCTCCAAAAGAAGCTTCAATCAGTATTAATAATCAATCTCTATCAGATTTTGTTTTTCTGAATGCAACACCATTGACTTCAGATACTGAAGCCATCTTTCTAAACTATGGTTTAGAAGACGATTACATTAATAAAGATGTAAAAGGAAAAGTCATCATTGTAAAAGCTGGAAGTGCCGAAACTAAGGATACCAGAGCAGCCTTTGGTTTAAGAAGACAAAAACAAAAATTAGCACAAGAGAATGGAGTTACAGCTATAATTGAATTATTGAATACTGATGCTAATATGTGGAATTTTATAGACCATAACTTTAATGAAGCAAGCCTATCTGTTGACTTAGGAGATGATGCCAGTAAAGACAACCAAACCATATATGTTTGGGCATTAGACAAAGAAGGAAAAATGGCTGAGCAATTTAGTAGTTCGGCAGTAATCAACATAAAATTATCTGTTGGTGAGAAGGTGGAAGAATCCGTTATTTCTCAGAATATTATTGGTATAGTTGAAGGCACTGATCCTAAACTAAAAAATGAATATATCATTTATTCAGCACATTATGATCATGTAGGCATCGGCACACCTGATGAAACTGGAGACAACATTTATAATGGAGCAAGAGACAATGCTGTAGGCACAACGACAGTTTTGGCAATGGCAGAAAATTTAGCAAAATATCCTACCAAGCGTTCGGCTTTATTCATCTTATTTACTGGAGAAGAAAAAGGATTATTAGGTAGCAGTTATTATGTTGAAAATCCCGTATTACCTCTCAACCAAATGGTCTATTGCTTTAATAGCGACAATGCAGGCTACAATGACACCTCTTTGATTTCAGTAATCGGTCTTACCAGAACTAATGCAGAAAACAATATTTTAACTGCCGCTGAAACCTTCGGATTAAAAGCCATTGAAGATCCAGCAAAAGAACAAGGTTTATTTGATAGAAGTGATAATGTCAACTTTGCTAAAAAAGGCATTCCAGCACCAACATTCTCTTTAGGTTTTACTGCTTTTAATGGTGACGTAACAAAGTATTACCATAGACCAGGAGATGAAGCAGATACTTTAGACTATGATTATCTTTTAAAGTTTTTTAGAGCCTACG
>CAZRDG010000054.1:0-11143 GCA_964598775.1 uncultured Lacinutrix sp. | reverse complement strand
AATTCTTTTGCTTGTAGTCCTTTGGGTTGATCTGGAAATAGAAAGGCAGTATTAGGCTCAAATTTCATGATGTCGTTTTCATGTGTAAAAGGAGCATCTAATGGTAAAGCCCAACTTATAGCAATTTTAATGCGTTCAGTAACAAACTTATGGTTTGCGTAATGTTGTACAATACTATCTCGTAAACCTGTGTTGCTAATGACTTTTAGGTTTCCAGTGCTTGATAAATCATCAAATGTAGAACTGGACGAATAAAAAATTGGGTAAATACTTCCATACTTAAAATAGTCGTTTGCACTTTTAATTAATGTAGAATCATTTGTAGTTTCGTTTTTTAAGGCTTCTGAAAAATTAACGACACTTTCCATGCCTTTTTGAAGCTCTGAAATATTGTCTTTAAAGGCAACAAGGTCCTGTTTGTTTTCAGTTATCAGTCTATTGAGATACAAGACCTCTTGATCTCTAGATTTACGAGCTTCGTTCCAATTGTTAATTTGAAGTGCAATCAAAATCCCAATAACCACAAGGATAATTTCACCTATAGCGTATTTTAGGTATTTGCCTGTTTTACCAGTTTCCAATAGGTTGTATCGTATTCTTCGAAAGAGTTTTAGCATAGACTATTTTTTAAGTTCTTTGTCAATTAGTGTGATTAACCTTTTTGATTTAGCTTCAATAGTTTCATAAAGTGGAATAAATTCTTTTGTAATGAGATTAGAAATAACAACACCGTTTTTATATTCTGAACTGTTGAATAAGGCTATAAAATCGTCACTTGTTATCCCTATTTCTTCAACGGATTTTTCACTAAAATAAACAGAGAGCAATTGGTCTGTATTGGTAAATTTAAAAAGAGGTTTGGATATATACTCACGATACTCATACAATTCGTGGTCTATTGCAAAGTTGTTTACTTTATAGTGTTCTTCCAAATCAAGCAGTAGTATCTTAATGGAGTCGTTAGAGATTAGGTTTAAATTTCCGGAACTTGACAATTCATTGTATGTACTGTTGTTAGGTGTGAAACGTTCTTCCATAAGTGTAAGCACCACGTTCTTTGATAGTTCAGTAAGATTATCTATTGGCATTCCATTTATTTGTTTGATAAGTTTTTCAATGTCTTTAAATTTTCCTTTTCTAAACTCTAATTGATAGGTTAAACTTGCTAAATCTTTTTGAAGGTCTAATTTAATATTGCTCAGGTATTTAATTTCTTGTATTCTTTCAGTTCTGGCAATATTCCAATTATTTACTTGTAAGGCTAAAAGTATCCCGACCATAACGAGAATAATTTCACCAACTGCATATTTTAGGTATTTGCCTGTTTTACCTTTTTCCATAAGATTGTAGCGTATTCTTCGAAAGAATTTTAGCATTGTTCTTAATCAACTTTTAAGGTCCGTATTATTTTGTAACCATTCGAATTCTTTCTTAATAAATAAAAATTGGAATTATTAAATGACATGGTTCTACCAAAATCAATTTTTATTAACGCATATTCATTATTACTTGAAAAACATGGACTTGAGAGTTCAATCCATCCTTTTTGTCCTCTACTGTTTCTTAATTTTTTGTATTCTTCAATATTATTTTGAATATAATGATATACAATATCTCCACTTAAGTAAGTTAAATTATTAAACAGTGATTTATTCCAATAAATATCATTATCGTTGGGGATGAATTCAATATCTGCAATATCGTTGCTTGTATTACACTTTTCTTTTGATTTATCAATAACAACAAAATCACCCCCTAGTTCTTTCATTTCATAGTTAATAACAGCTTTGAATACTAAGTCCTCTTTTGTTATATCTATTGGAATGGCTTTTTTAGTTTTACATGAAGTAATAAAAAATAGATTAACAAGACAATAAAAAGTTAGTGATTTGTACATTTAATATTTTGGTTATAATTATTCTTTTCTAATTTTTGGTTGCCCATTTACCTTAAACTCAAAAATATCATTGCGAGCATAATGTCCAATAACGTCAAAATCCAATTTACTGCGTTTAATATCTTCTAAATCCAATTCGGCAACAAGCACTCCAGCTTTATCAAATAAAGGTCCTTCTATTATTTTCCCCAAGGGAGACACAATAACCGAACCTCCAGGACAAAAATCTTCTGGTTGGTTGGCAACTTCATTTTTATATTTTTCTGGGTACATCGAAGTAGTCATGTACTGATTGCAACCCAACACAAAGCAACGACCTTCTAAGGCGATTTGCTGCATGGTGGCTGTCCACTGCTCACGAGAATCTGCTGTTGGAGCAATATATATTTCTACACCTTTTAAATACATACTCATACGAGCTAAAGGCATATAGTTTTCCCAGCAGATAAGGCCTCCAAGTTTACCAATATCAGTATCAAAAGTGACTAACGATTCCGCTCCAGCTTCAGCCCAAACCAAACGTTCCGTTCCAGTAGGTTTAATTTTTCGGTGAACACCTAGTAAGCCTTTAGTAGGTGAGAGGTATAGCATAGAACAGTACAAGCTGCCATCAGTTTGCTGTTTCTCAGTTATTCCTATAACAATATAAATGTTGTGCTCTTTAGAAAGAGTTTCTAATCGCGTTAAATCGTCCGTTTCTAAATCAAAACTATTGTTGTAGTAATCAGCATAATGTTGTCGGCCTTCATCTGTTCTGCTACCAATTGTAGCGCCAAATGAAAATCCACGAGGATAACCAGGAATAAAAGATTCAGGAAACACGATAAGATTACAACCTTTTTTAGCATATTGCTTAGTAATATGCTCTACCTTATTAAGGGTAGCATCCTTATCAAAAAATATAGGACTATCTTGTACAACTGCTACTTTGATTTTCATTTATTTTTTGCTTAAAAAATCACGTATATCCTTAGCGACTTTTACTAAGTCTGGTTGATGTACATACATCATGTGACCTGCTTCATAATATGTTAATGTAACGCGATCTTTTACAATGCCATTTCTAGAAAAGGTATATTCAGCATCAAAGAATGGGCAAATAAGATCGTAATAGCCACTTGCCACAAGAACTTTCATTTCAGGATTTCGTCTCATGGTTTCACCTAACATTCCAGCAGTATTTACAGGCATTGGCTCCCAATATTGCCCATCAGGAACTGGTCTCCATCTCCATTTTCCGCCCATTTCGCCACCAGCGGAAATTAAATAAGGTCTGTCCATTTCAACGTTTAAAGTTTCAGCCAAATAATGATTTAATGCAGCAGTATAGGCAGCATCAATTTGATAAGAAGATGGGTCTCCAAGACTTGGTCCTTCAGAAACATCATCTGCGTCGTCTCCCATAAAACGACCATCAAGTCTACCAATGGCTAATCCTTGATCTGCTAACAAGTTTTTTTGAAAACGATGCATTAAAATCCGATTATTTGATCTTAATATATAGGCTTTGTCTAAACCCGTGAAATACGATAGCTTTTCAGCGATGCTATTTTCTTCAGACGCACTCAATAAAGTACCTTTATATAGTGCAGGAGCATAAGTATTATAAGTAAAATCACGAGCTTCTTCAACAAATGCTTCTAGTGTTTTACTTTGACCAGCTTTTTTATGATACCAAGCTGTTGCAGCCATACTTGGTAAATAAGTTAAATACGACGTTATGTTATAATGACTAGATGTTGAGCCTGCATAATCTAAAGCTTGCGAAATAAGAATCAAACCATTAAGAGCCATACTTTGTCCCTCATCTTCTAATACATTCGCTACAGCAGCAGCTCGAGTTGTACCATAGCTTTCTCCTGCAATATATTTGGGAGAGTTCCAGCGTTTGTTTTCTGTAATCCATTGACGTATAAATTTTGCAACAGAATTAGCATCTTCCATAAGTCCCCAATAATCTTCAACTTTTCCTTTGCCAATAACGCGTGAGTAGCCTGTACCAACAGGATCAATAAAAACAAGATCTGTAAGGTCTAAAATACCATAATTGTTAGTGACTAGTTCAAAAGGAGCAGCGCCATCATCTTCTTTGGCATCTGAGTCTACTTTAACTAGTTGAGGTCCAAAAAGTCCCATATGTAACCACACAGAAGCAGAACCAGGACCACCATTGAATACAAATGTCACTGGACGATTTGTTGAACTTGATGATTTATCTTTAGTCTTGGTATAGGCTACTGACCAAATGGATGCAACAGGATTGCCATCATCATCTTTTAAATAGGTTTCGCTTGCAGTAGCTGTATAATTGATAATTGTATTGCCAAAAGTGCCTTGATGGTTGGTTACAAAAGATTGAGCATTAGGAATTGGTTTCGCAATTTCTTTCTCTTTTTCCTGTGAATAAACTGTAACACACAAGAATGCTACAGCTAAGCGTAATAAGTTTTTCATCATTAGTTTTTATATGAGTTAATCAATAAATATGTTTTTACTCGTTATTCTTGAACTTCAACAATCATTTCAATTTCACAAGCGATATTTCGAGGCAATGAACCCATTCCAACTGCTGCTCTTGCGTGTTTAGCACGATCTCCAAATACTTCTACCATGACATCTGAAAACCCATTGATTACCTCCGGATGTTGTGTAAAGGAGCTGTCAGCATTGACCATTCCTAAAACTTTCACAATACGAACGACCTTGTTGAGATCGCCTAACTCGTGTTTTAAAACTGATAATTGTACTATGGCAGTTCGTCTTGCGGCTTCATAGCCTTCTTCAATGGTTAAATCGACACCAACTTTACCAGTGATGTATCCACCTTCAGCTAATGTTGGACCTTTTCCAGCCAAAAACATTAGGTTCCCTGTTTTGACTGCATTGACATAATTGGCTACTGGTGGTGGACTTGGAATTAAAGTGATATTTAATTCCTCTAAGCGTTCTTCGACATCATAGTCATATAGAGGTTCAACGGGCTGCTCAGCCTTTTCTTGGTTTTGATTGCATGCTGACAATACAATGAAGCATAAAAAAATAAATCGTTTCATAGAAATAAAATTAAAAGCCTGATCTTAATAATTATCAGGCTTTGATGGATTAGTCATATTTTAGTGTAGTTTCTTTTCTAGGTAGTTTTTCATCACGCTGAGCTGTTTGCCAAATAAAGTATGCAATTATAGTGGCAGCTTGTTTTAAATCATCAGCAACTAAATGATCAAAATTATCCATATTGGAATGATGTGTTTTCGTTGAATAGGAAATTGGTTCTTGAATGAATTGAAATCCTGGGATACCAGCCATATCAAAAGCTAAGTGATCTGTTCCTCCTGTATTGCTTAAACTTAAGGTTGCAGCATCCATGTCATGGAAAGGTTGTAACCATTCTCTAAAAATTGGAGAAACGGCTTCATTACCTTGTAGATACACACCTCTAATTTTTCCAGTGCCATTATCCATATTATAATAGGCTGATACATGCTTCTGGTCTTCTTTTAAAGACGTAGCGCTAAAACCCTCCACATTGGCATAATGCTTACCTATATATTTACGTGAACCATAAAGTCCTTGTTCTTCGCCAGTCCATAAGGCAATTCGTAGTGTTCGTCTTGGTTGAATTCCTGTTTCTTTAATGGTTTCCAAAATAATTCTTGCAGCTTCCATCATTACTGAAGAACCAGAACCATTGTCTGTAGCTCCAGTTCCAGCATGCCAAGAATCAAAGTGAGCACCAAACATGACGACTTCATCTTTTAAATCTGTACCAGGAATTTCGGCTATGACGTTATGTTCATTTCCTCCTGGATTAGTATATTGAGATTGAGAATCAATACTTAGAGTTACAGGAACACCTTTGTCAAGCATTCTAAAAATTCTATTGTAATGTTCAATAGCCAGTGTCATTTGAGGCACAACGTATTTATCATTATCTCTTGCACTACCTTCCGCAGTTCTTGCTCCTGACACAAATACAGTTCCTAAATCACCTTTATAACTTCTGTCTAACACACCTAATGGTTTTTCTGCTTCTAGTAAATCCCAAGTAGCTTTTCTTAGGTCTGCGGCATCGCTGTTTCCGCCACCTCCACGTGGTCCTCTAGGCATTGGAAGTGTTGCGTTAGCAAGATTTAATAAACTTTCAGAATCATGTCTTTTGGCGGTTGGCTCAAAGGCTTCTTCAACTGGACGAATACTATCAAGCAACACAAACTTACCTTTTAATTTTCCTTTATATTTGGTTAAATCACTCATGGATTTTACATCAAGGTATACCACCTGACCTGAACCTTTTGAAGGTGAAGACCATGCTTTAGGATAAGCAATAATTGGCCAATAAGTTGGTGCCTCTGCATGCATTTCAAAATGTGTCATGTCCCAACCTCTTCCAAAGCCATCCCATTCTTCCAATCGTGAATTTTGCATTCCCATTTTGGTGAGCTCATTTTTTGCCCATTCTTTGGCATTTGCTAATCCTGTAGATGCAGTAAGGCGTTGACCATAAACATCAGTCATCCAGCTGGCTATGTCCATGACTTTGCTGTTTTCAATACCATGCTTTTTAATAACATCTACAACGTCGTTATTCGCTTCTTGTGCTTGGTTAGTTAGGGCGAATGCCAAAGCTAACAGTAATAATATTTGTTTTTTCATTGATTATAATTATCTGGTTAGTATTCTTTTCGTTTTATGAGTCTTGCAGTAATAATTCTGACATCATTAACAGGCTTTGATCCATTTTTTTCAACAGCTGCAATGCTGTCTACTACATTCATACCTTGCACTACTTCACCAAAAACAGTGTAGTTTTGGTCTAAATGTGCAGCGCCTCCAAGAGTTTTATAAACTTCTCGATGTGCTTCGGGATAGGCATATTTTGTCATAGAAGTTTCCTCTATTTTAGTAAATGAATCCAATTCTTTTTTGAGGCGATTATAGTCTTCCATTTTTGTAGTGTCTCTACTTTCAATAATACTTTGCAGCTCTTCAAATTGAGTTTTATATTCAGATTTATGAATTACTTTATCATAGGCCAGCCAATTATTGACTCTTCCAAGAGCAATATCTAATGTGCTATCATTGTATACACGACCTTGAACGATAGTGAATTGAGTACTACTAGATGCTTGATCTGGATTGCTGTCATCTCCTTCACGAGCAGCATTAAGAGCGCCTCGTTTGTGAAATAAATTATTGTTGATTTCTTTTGGAACTCGATATGGTAAATCTGATGCTCCTAGTTCTTTTTCGGAATTTTGCACTTTGCTTTCAGGATCTCCAGTTTGAATGATAAAATTTTCAATGACGCGATGAAATAGCAGGCTATCATAAAATTTTTGATTGATGAGTTTAATGAAGTTGTTTCTATGCCTAGGCGTTTCATCAGACAGTCTCATAATGATAGTTCCATAATTGGTTACCATTTCAACATCTTTACTGAGATCACTTTTCATGACGCCTTCTTCTATTTCTGAATTACAACTTTGAAAGCAAAAAGCTAATAGAATTAAAACAATTTTGGTAGGATATAAGTCTCTTGAGGCCGTTAAGAAACGAATCATATTTATGGTTGGTTTTATAAAAAATAAGTTCTACCAAGATAATTATTTTTTTCGGATTAGTTGCATTTGATGTTGATTTAGCAGAACTGACAAAAGTCATATTTATTGATTTTTAAATCATGTAATTTTCTTATGTAAAATATTAAAGTCATGGAAGCTAAAAAAAATCCCGATTTAGACCTTAATCATAACAGCAGTTTATATTTTTCAATTGGATTATGCTTAATGTTATTTGTAACTAATAGTTTATTGAATTTTAAAACTTATGATAAGGAAGATACAATTGCCGAAATTTTGGAAATGAGTCAAGAAGTTGAAGAAGATATTCCTTTATTGAATATTGATGTTCCGCCTCCACCACCACCACCTCCAACAGCTGCACCTGAGGTTATTGTAATTGTTGAGGATATTGATAACATTGAAGAAACGGTTATTGAAAGCACAGAAACAAGTCAAGATGATGAAATTGCCGAACGAGAATTGTTTGTTGAAGATTTAAATGTTGAAGAAATTGAAGAAGAAGTAGAGGTGCCATTTGCTATTATTGAGAATGTGCCTGTTTATCCTGGTTGTACAGGGAAAAACAATGATGAACTCAAAACTTGTTTTCAAGAAAATGTAACGAAGCATATTGTAGCAAATTTTAGATATCCAGAGCAGGCTATCGAATTAGGTCTTAGTGGCAAAGTTTACGTCATGTTTGTGGTTGATTCTAAAGGAAAAATCTCTAACATAAGAACTAGAGGACCTGATAAACTGCTTGAAAAAGAAGCATCAAGAATAATTGGGTTATTACCAAAAATGGAACCTGGTAAGCAACGAGGAAGGGCTGTAAATGTGCCTTACAGTGTGCCTATTAACTTTCAATACTTGGATAATTAATTATCAGAATCAGTTAATTCGTTCAATTGTTTCTCCAGCCAAAATTGTAAATGGCATATGGTTTTGGCGAGGAGGATATAAGCACGTTGTATACGCTGAAAATGAACATGGTGGATTGTATAGTTTGTTAAAATCCAAAATTGTTTTACCGCTAGTTTCTGGTAATTTAACGTACATATAACGCCCACCTCCATAGGTTAATTCACCAGTTGTAGCATCTCCAACCATGGTAAAGCCACCACTTCCAACTTCCAATGAATAAAGTTCACTTTTGTAAGTAAAAGTGACTTTGCCTATAAAATTTGTACTTCGTTTACCATCAACTTCAGCTTTAACTATTTCTGTTTTCTCGTTTTCATAATAGGTAAAATCAGCTTCTAAAACGAAGTCACTATTAAGTTCAAAGTTTTGAAAGCCTTTAAATGCTTGTATAGCTGGGTTTTTTGCGTCCCAAACTCTTAAGTATTGTTGTCCGGAACGTGTTATGATTTGCCAACTTAAATCTTTATAGTATAATTTTTCTGAGCTTCCATATTCATTTAGACTTAAATTTATTTCTGTAATTATTGAATCTTGTAATGTTTTTACTTCAACGTTTTCGTAAGTTCTAAATATTATGCCTTCATCACTCATGAATAGGTTTCCAATTGTTAAAGGTAAATAGTCAATATTTAATGAAAGTTGATTATTTGTATCCTTACCAAAAGCATTGTTGCCTTCATTAATTTTGTACAATGCTACCAATTGTAAATAATCACCTTGACGTTCCTTCATTTTATCTACTAAAAAAGAATCAATTTCTGAGATGTAATTATCATCAATGCTAAACTTTTTTTCGTTTGATTTGCAGGCAACAATAAAAGTTAAGACGGTTAATAATTTCAAAAATTTCATATCTAAATATTAAGTTTTTAAAGTTAAAAAATTTAGAATTAAGGTTTTTCCATTATTCAATTACTTTAAAATTTTTGTCAACTTCGTAACTTTTGTTGGCATAAGTCGTCATAATATTACTAATTTGCTGCAGTTAAAAGCTATAAATGAAAGTATTTGTAAAAGAAGTTTTAAATTCCATTAAGAATATTGGTGCTATAGCACCAAGTTCTAAGTACTTAGCAAATAGTATTATTAAGCATATTAATTTTGAAGAAAATCAAATTATTCTTGAGTTTGGTTGCGGAAATGGCGCTATTACCAAACAAATATTAAGGCAAATGCCATTAAGTTCCAGATTGATTTCATTAGAAATCAACGATCCTTTTTTGAAGCATTGCAGACAAAAATTTAAAGTTTACAATAATTTCGAAATTTATAATCACTCTGCTATTGATTTTGATTTGCTGCTTAAACAACTTGAAATAGAAAAAGTTGATTATTTAATTTCAAGTTTGCCTTTAGCTTTATTGCCAAAAACAGATTTGGATGTTTTGTTTGAAAAAATACCTAATTACCTTATTAGCGATGGTAGTTTTGTACAATACCAATACAGTTTAAACAAGTACAAGTTCTTAAAAAGGGTGTTCAATTCTGTGAAACTAGGATTTTCTCCAATCAATTTACCTCCAGCATTTATTTATAAATGCCGCTAATACTATTCAATTTTTTTAGCAGGAATTTTTGCGCCACCCTGATGCAAGGTTAACATATTTACATTCCCATTGTCATCTTTAGAAAAAACTAATTGGGCTTCAACAACCTTAAAAAAGAAATGATCTTCCTTTTTTGCAAATATTTCATTTTTTCCTTGACCAGTTGCTTGGGCAAAAATTCTTCCATTGGCTACGGTTATTTCCAAAATAAATCCAGGCTGTAATTCATATTTGCCTGTATATTTATTTAATTCTTCTGTAGATAGCTCAATGGTATTTGGCGTGCGCTCAAATATCAAATCATCTAACATTGGTTCTGCTTTAAATGAAGCACCAGAAATGTCTCCATTGGCATTTGTGTTAAAAGTAATTTTAAATGCCTTTCCAATTTGTGATGTATCCACCTTATTGTCAATCACATCTATTAATTCAAAAGTGTCATAATGATAATGATTTACAAATTGTTTTGTCCCATTTAAAGTTGTAAACAAGCTATCATTTTCCACGTTTATTTCTAAACTACCATAACCTGGATTTGAATAGATCCCTGTATAATCTATTTTTGTATGTGATGGCTTTGTGTTTTCTATTTTTAAACTTGATGGATTGGCATCACTTTCTTCTTGAGTTTTTTTATTTTTCTCTTTAGCCTCTAAAAACCGTTTAACCCAATCTGTAGTTTTTCCACCTAGCAATCTGTCAGCAATTGTATTTCTAACCAAGCCAGTAGCTGCAGAGCCATTTTGATTGGTTAAAACCACAATACCTAATTTGTCTGTTGGATAAAGTGCAACACTAGCACTAAAACCATCTATATTCCCTCCATGTTCAACGCGATAATGTCCACGATAAGATTGTAACATCCAACCATAGCCATAATTTGCAAAATGCATATCTGGTAATTCATCATCTGGTAAAGCCGCATCAATAACCATTTGAGAACTAATAGCTTCAGTGATGTAATTTTCAGGAATAATTTCTATGCCATTAAACTTACCTTTGTTTATCCAGGTCATTAACCACTTAGACATATCATTTACGCTACTATTAATACTGCCTGCTGGAGACATTCCAGCAATATCATAATAATCCATTTTACTAATTACATCTCCTTTTTTTAATTCATATCCAAATGCAGCATTTGTTGCAGCTTTCATTTCAGCAATGGTGGAGTTAGACCTTGTCATGCCTAAAGGTTTAAAGAACATCTCTTT
>CAZRDG010000053.1:0-11312 GCA_964598775.1 uncultured Lacinutrix sp. | reverse complement strand
CTGTTTGCATGTGCTTCTGCATTTGCTCAACACGGTTTAGATAAAGATATTGCCAATATTGAAAACAAAGTCATTGAATGGCGTCGTGATTTTCATCAAAATCCAGAATTATCAAATAGAGAATTTAAAACTGCTGAAAAAATTGCGGCCCATTTAAAATCTCTAGGATTGGAAGTACAAACTGGAGTCGCTCATACTGGCGTTGTTGGCATTTTAAAAGGGAAAAAGCCTGGAAAAGTACTGGCGTTGCGAGCAGATATTGATGCCTTACCTGTTCCTGAGCGTGCTGACTTACCTTTTAAATCAACTGCTAAAGGAGAATATAACGGTGAAGAAGTACCTGTAATGCATGCTTGTGGTCATGACACTCATATTGCAATACTCATGGGAGTTGCAGAAATCATGTCTAAAAACACAGATAAAATAAACGGTACCATAAAGTTCATTTTTCAACCAGCTGAAGAAGGAGCTCCTTCTGGAGAAGAAGGTGGTGCAAAGCTAATGGTTAAAGAAGGTGTTTTAAAAAATCCAGATGTAGATGCTGTTTTTGGCTTACACATTGGCTCTGGTCAACCTGTCAATACGATTGCTTATAAATCTGGTGGTATGATGGCAGCCGTCAATAGTTTTGAAATAAACGTTAAGGGAAAACAAAGTCATGGTTCAACACCTTGGACCAGTATTGATCCTATTATTGCAAGTGTTAAAATAATTGATGGTTTACAAACTCTTGTAAGTAGAGAAATGCCTCTGACCACTGAGGCTGTTGTGTTAACAATTGGAAAAATTGAAAGTGGTGTTAGACATAATATTATTCCTGAATCTGCACAAATGCTAGGCACTTTAAGAACACTAGATGCAGATATGCGTTCAACAATTATCAAGCGTATGAAAGAAATGGTTCCAGCCATTGCAAAAGCTTACAAGGCTGAAGCAACAATTGATATTGATGAAGGCTATCCAATTACCTATAATGACCCTGAACTAACAACACAAATGCTTCCTTCGTTTCAAAAAGCGGCTGGAGCTGAAAACGTGTTCGTTATTAAAGCCATAACTGGAGCAGAAGATTTTTCGTTTTTTCAAAAAGAAGTTCCTGGATTATTCTTCTTTTTAGGAGGAATGACTCCTGGTGAAACAGAGGCATTTCCTCATCATACTCCAGATTTCTATATTGATGAAAGTGGCATGTTATTAGGTGTAAAAACATTTATTCAATTGTCTTTAGACTATTTGAATAATTAAAATTGAATACATGGAATTGATGTCCCAAATTTCTTGGTGGATGTGGATACTCATTGTATTAGCTATAATTGCTATACGTGATATTTTCTTTCAGAAAAAGCACACCATTAGCCACAACTATCCTATCCTTGGGCATTTGCGATATCTGTTTGAAAAAATCGGCCCAGAAATTCGGCAGTACTTCGTAGCAAATAACAGAGAAGAACTACCTTTTAATCGTATTGAACGTGGTTGGATATACGCATCGGCAAAAAAGGAAAACAATTACGAAGGTTTCGGCACAGATAGAGATATTTATGCACATCAGCATATTTTTATAAACAATGCAATGATGCCCTATAAATTGCCCGAAAATCATCCAAATAAAATTGACCCAAACTTTCTACCCTGTGCAAAAGTAATGGGTGCTTATAATAAACGAAAAAAACCATATCGTCCAGCTTCCATTATAAATGTGTCTGCTATGAGTTTTGGTTCACTATCTGCTAAAGCCGTTGAATCTTTAAATAAAGGCGTCAAAATGGCTAGAGCATATCACAACACTGGAGAGGGCGGTTTATCACCTTATCACAGTCATGGTGGCGATGTTGTATTTCATTTTGGTACTGGCTATTTTGGTGTTAGAGACCAAGATGGGAATTTTTCTATGGAAAAAATGCGACAATTAGTCAATGATAATCCTTTTGTTAAAGCTATTGAAATCAAATTATCTCAAGGCGCTAAACCTGGAAAAGGCGGTGTTTTACCTGGAGCAAAGATTACCCAAGAAATTGCTGAAATAAGAGGTGTTGAAGTGGGTAAAGATGTTTTATCGCCACCAAATCATTCTGCCTTTTCCAATGTGAGAGAGCTAATGCATTTTATTGAGGACATCGCAGAAAACACTGGCCTTCCTGTTGGTATTAAAGCTGCTATCGGAAAATTGAACGAATGGGAAGAACTTGCCGATTTAATGATTGAAACTGGAAAAGGTCCGGATTTTATCACGGTAGATGGTGGTGAAGGTGGCACTGGAGCTGCACCTCCAAGTTTTGCAGATCATGTATCATTACCTTGGGTATATGGCTTTAGCGATTTGTATAAAGTCTTTAAAAAACGAAACTTAACAGATCGAATCGTTTTTATTGGTAGTGGAAAATTAGGCTTTCCAGCCAAAGCAGCCATGGCATTTGCAATGGGAGCAGATTGTATTAATGTTGCTAGAGAGGCTATGATGAGTATTGGTTGTATACAAGCTCAGGTTTGCCACACCAATCGTTGTCCTAGCGGTGTTGCGACACAAAGTAAATGGTTACAAAACGGCATCAATATTCCGCTTAAATCTGTTAGACTTGCACAATATTTCAAAACGTTTAGAAAGGAATTAGTAGAAATTACACATGCAGCTGGTTACGAACATCCTTGTCAATTTAATATGAAAGACATCGATGTCAATGTTGACGACCATAATCTTTCCGAAGAATTAGACAGAACTTACAACTACCAAAAAACACCTGTTAAATTTACCAATATGCAAGAATTAAAAGATTGCATATATTTGGGAGGAAAATATTAGTCTAACAGTAGACTAAATTTATTTTAAAAAAATATAGTATTTTTAAACTTATTAATGCCTCAACAACTAAACAAGAACCTATGGATATTGAAAAAATATTTGAAGTCTTTTTATATGCTGTTCCTGCTCTTATTACAGGAATGATTGCTTATTATTTTTTTAAAGAACACACCAAAAATGAAGATGGTAGAAGACGCTTCTTATTGCATAAAGATTTACAAGTAAATGCATTGCCTATACGTTTACAAGCTTATGAGCGCATGGCTCTTTTTTTGGAACGAATCTCACCAAATAAATTGTTAATTAGAATATCTCCAACATCTTCTGATAAAGATAGTTACGAATCTTTACTTATAGCAAGTATTGAACAAGAATTTGAACATAATTTATCTCAGCAAATTTATTTAAGTGACGAATGCTGGAGTATTATTTGCGCTGCAAAAAGCGCTACCATTCAATTAATTAGAAAAGCTTCTTTACTTGAAAAAACCAACTCAGCAAACAAGCTTCGAGAAGTTATTTTAACCGAAATGATGGAGAAACGTGCGCCAAGTGACGCGGCACTATCTTATGTGAAAAACGAAGTCAGTGAATTGTGGTAAAACACTAAGTCTTTAAGTCGTTTGATAATTTATTTTGATGTTTTTTCTTGGCGTAATCATAACCTTGTTGCCACCAATTCACCATCAGGCGTTTACTAAAAATAAGAGAGTTTTCAGTTAAAGTGGTAGGTGTATAATAAATATTCAGTTTTACATTTTGGTTTTTTGCTGCCAATTTTCCAATCTCTATATCACTTCTTTCAACTTGATCTAAAAGATGCCCAAATAAACTTAGCATTAACGAAAATGGGTTTTTACCAAGGACTTTTTGTTTTTCCATATTCTGAGCTTCTAAAACAATAGCATCAACTTCAGTAGCACCTCTTTTTATAGCTTCTCTAATTGGTATTACACATCCTAAACCGCCATCTGCATATTCAAACCCATCAACCGTAGCCAATGACATAAAAGGAATATAATTACAGGAAATCCAAATCCAATTGCAAAATTCTTCGTAAGTACAGTCTTTTATAGACTTATATTCAACACTATTTTTGGATAAATTAGAAACAGTGACCACAACATCGTCTTTAGTCGCTCTAATGGTATGAAATTCCTTTTCCGTAAATTGTCGTCTAATATTTCGTTTCAACGCTTTGCTTTCACCAAACGTACGTTTCAAACGGATAAACTGCCATAAAGAATTTACAAAGTCAATTGACACATATTCCCTATCTCCCTTTTTTCTTTGCACAAATGGACTCACACTAAAAATATCATCTTGCTGTACGTTCGTAAAGATGTTATAAATCTTATCAATCTTATTTAAGGACAAATGAGGAATAAGCAAACTTCCAGTTGAAGTCCCTAAAAACATGTCATATTCTTTACCTAGATCTTGCATCAAATATTGGGCAACGCCACCTGCAAATGCACCTTTGCTACCTCCTCCAGATATCACTAATGCTCTCATATTATTCAGCAGTTTCTAATGGACTTGATTTTTCATTGGTATGTCGTGCAAACTCATATCCACTTTGCCACCATTGTGTCATTTTTTCTTTATTAAAAATTAATGAATTGGTCGTCAAAACAGTTGGTGTGTAGTAAAAATTAATAATCGCGTCGTTGTTTGTAGCAACAAATTTTCCAATTCTAATATTTTGACTTTCAATTCTATCAAGCATAAAATTAAACATATTTGTCAATAATGAAAATGGATTAAGGGAAGGCATCCTATTTAATTGTGAAACTTCCGTCTGTAAAATAATAGCATCTACCTCTGTTGCTCCTCTTTTTATAGCTTCTTCAATTGGCACCATAGAACCTAGTCCTCCATCAGCATATTCACAACCATTTTTTTTAACTAACGACATAAAAGGTGTGTAATTGCAGGAAATCCAAATCCACTCACAAAACTCTAAATAACTAAAATCTTTTATCGATTTATATTCAACTTGATTAAGGGAAAGATTTGAGACGGTTACCACAACATCGAGATAGTTTTGCTTTAAAGTATTAAAATCTACTTCAGAAATAGAATCTTCAATGAGCTTTTTTAAATGATAACTTTCGCCAAAAGTTTTACTGCCTTTTATAAAGTTTTTTATGATGTTAAAATGATGTATTCCTATATTTTCAACACCATGCTTTGTTTTTATTTTAAAAGGACAATGGCTAAAAATACTGTTTTGATTGACATTTGTATAAATACTCTTAATTTCATCAACCTTCCGCAGCGCCAGGTGTGACACCAACAAACTACCAGTAGATGTGCCAATAAAAAGATCGTAATTGTTGTTTTTTTTCTCTATTAGATATTGCGCTACACCTCCAGCAAAAGCGCCTTTGCTTCCTCCTCCTGATATTACTAGTGCTCTCATTGTATTTACTTGTTAAACAAAGTTAAAACCAATTTATTAATTAGCCTTGCTAATACTAACAAAAGAATTATTTTAGTAAAATGAATTCTTTAATTTCTATTAAGCAAATTGTATTTTTAAGACTTGTTTTATCAATTTTTATTATAGGCTCAATTTCATCATGTAATAACTTGAAAAATATTGAGCGTTATAATGGCCTAAATGGTAAACCTAAAAGAGTTACTGGAACTTATTATAGTGTTTATAAATCGGATGGGAATGACTCTATCAAATTTTCAATGTCATTCTTACATGTTTACAATAGTCAAGGTAGACTTCAATCTATTTACACCTTTAAACAAGATGGAAGTCCGAATGGTGGTGGAATGCATTTTACATATGACAAGTATGGCAATCCAGTGAAAGTATACAACAAAGGACTAAGTGGAAAATCTTATCTCTCAAACATTTATGAGTACAATGAATTTGGACAACAAACAAAACGCGAGCATTTTTCTTACAATATGGATTCTATATCAGGAAAAACCACAACCATAACAATGTACAAACGAACGGGAAATGTAGATAGCATTATCAACAAAATAAGTAATCGAAATATCACTGAGTATATGATTAAGAAATACGATAAAAAGTGGAGAGAAATTGAATATGCTTTTCTGGATTCTTTATGGAACCTGAAACGTAAAACACTTAATCATTATGACTCTAAAAACAATATAGTTCTAATTGAAAAATATGGATCCAACAATTTTCAAACTGGATTTACTAGAATAGAATACAACGATAACAATCATCCTGTAAAAAGAAGCTTTTTTAAAATATCAATAAATGACACTACTAAAACGAAAGAGATGGTTTACAAATACAAGTATGATAGGAAGAAGAATATTGTTGAAGAACTCTTAATTACTGATGGTATTCTTAGTTCAATTGAAAATATTAAATACACTTATTAATTTTTCCAAATTGATTGATACATAATAATGAATACAAACCTCCAAACTCCAATTGATTATTTAAAAGGTGTTGGTCCAAATCGCGCAGATTTGTTGCGCAAGGAGCTAGGTATTCACACCTATCAGGATTTAATTAACCTATTTCCCAATCGCTATATTGATAGAACTCAATATTACAAAATAAACCAAATACAGCGTAACTCAGCCGAAGTCCAAATTATTGGACAAATCACCAACCTAAAAGAAGTAGCTCAAAAACGCGGCAAACGTTTGGTTGCTACCTTTCAGGACGATACAGGAAGTATGGAATTGGTATGGTTTAGAAGTCATAAATGGATTAGAGAAAGTATTAAACCCAATACACCTTATGTGATTTTTGGTAAAACCAATTGGTTCAATGGCACATTCAGCATGCCACATCCAGAAATGGAATTACTCCAAGATCATGAAAAAAGCCTAAGCTCTGCCATGCAAGCTGTATATCCATCGACTGAAAAACTATCGAATAAAGGCATTACAAATCGTGTGATCATAAAAATCATGCAACAATTGTTTTTAGAAACCAAAGGAAAATTTTCGGAAACACTATCTGAAAACCTTTTTGAAGAACAAAAATTATTATCCAAATCTGAAGCTCTTTTTAACATCCATTTTCCGAAATCACAATCGCTTTTAGCACGTGCTCAATTTCGATTGAAATTCGAAGAATTATTTTACATTCAATTACAATTAATTCTAAAAAACCACATTCATAAATCAAAAATTAAAGGCTTCACTTTTGAAAAAGTAGGTACTTACTTTAACACCTTTTTTCAAGAGCATTTACTGTTTGAATTGACCAATGCACAGAAGCGAGTCATTAAAGAAATTAGACATGATTTAGGAAGCAATGCTCAGATGAACCGACTTTTACAAGGCGATGTTGGGTCTGGAAAGACCATTGTAGCGCTAATGTCAATGTTTATAGCACTTGACAACGGTTTTCAAGCGTGTTTAATGGCGCCGACTGAAATTTTGTCAGTCCAACACTATAATGGATTACTTGAACAATGTAATAAATTGAATATCAGTATAAAACTACTTACTGGTTCAACTAATACTTCAGAAAGAAAAAAAATTCATGAATCACTTGAAAATGGCGATTTACAGATACTAATTGGCACTCATGCCTTGCTTGAAGATAAGGTGAAATTTAAAAATTTAGGCTTAGCAATTATTGATGAGCAGCATCGATTTGGAGTTGAGCAACGAAGTAAATTGTGGCATAAAAATACCTCTCCTCCACACATTTTAATTATGACTGCAACACCAATTCCGAGAACTTTGGCAATGTCTGTATACGGTGATTTGGACATCTCAATAATTGATGAATTACCTCCTGGTAGAAAGGACATAAAAACCGTTCATCGTTATGATAATAATCGACTTAAAGTTTGGCGATTTTTAAAAGATGAAATTAAAAAAGGTAGACAGGTTTATATCGTTTATCCTCTAATCCAAGAAAGTGAAACTATGGATTACAAAGATTTAATGGATGGATATGCGAGCCTGGAAAGAGATTTTCCAAAACCAGAATATCAGATATCGATTTTACATGGCAAAATGAAAGCTGCAGATAAAGATTATGAGATGCAACGTTTCGTAAAAGGAGAAACCCAAATCATGGTTGCCACAACTGTGATTGAAGTTGGTGTGAATGTACCAAATGCTTCTGTCATGGTAATAGAGAGTGCTGAACGCTTTGGATTATCGCAATTGCATCAATTAAGAGGCCGAGTTGGTCGTGGTGCTGAGCAAAGTTATTGCATCTTAATGACAAGCCACAAATTAAGCAATGACAGCAAAACACGTTTAGAGACTATGGTAAAAACCAATGATGGTTTTGATATTGCCGAAGTGGATTTAAGATTGAGAGGTCCAGGTGATATAATGGGAACACAACAAAGTGGTGTGTTAAACTTAAAAATTGCAGACATTATTAAGGATAAAGATATTTTGCAGCAAGCACGTTATTATGCTAAACGTGTTTTAAGTAACGACCCTTCTCTGGCTAATTCTGAAAACAAAATTATTCTAAACACTTATAGACAACTAAGTAAATACAAGAATATTTGGAACTATATCAGTTAAAAAAGCCCAAAGTCTCTAACCAACCAAGAGAGCTTTGGGCACAAAACTAAACATTGACTGTTCGTTTTTTAATTGATGTCTTCTCCTTTTTCCAATTTTGCAATATTAGCTTCAATAACTGCTTTATTACCTGTATCGGGAACTCTTGCATGTGCTTTCTTTAAATGAGCTAAAGCTTTCTTATAATCTCCTAATGCTGAATAGCCTCTCGCTAAACCATAATCGACTGGCCAAGTATCAGGATGTTTCTTAGCGTTCATTTTAAACACGTCTAAGGCTTTATCTTTCAGTCCGAATTGAATATACTGTCTTCCTATTTGATGTACTTCTAATAACGTTGCATTTGGCAAATAATTATCATAAGCAGCTAGCGCCTCCTGTTGTTTTCCCATTTTATTCAGAATTCCTGCTTTAATATTCGTATTATTAAAATCTTGCTGACTGTAAAATTGTCCAGCGATGGCATTATTAATCCAAACTAAAGCTTCTTCTAAATCTCCACCATTATTCATAGAAAATGCCGCGGCTTGCTCCCAAGTCTGCCTACTAAATCCTGGTTGATCCTGTAATTTTTTTCTAATATCAGCAAGAACTACATTAGTAACATCGACTTCAATTTTAAAAGGAAATTGTTTCTTTTCCCAATTCAAAACTGCAGTAGCGGAGTTTGCTGTGACATCAACAAAGGTATAGGTGAGTTGTTCCACATGAGGAATAGTTTTGGTTTGAACCTCTACTCTTAGTGCATCTTCGCTAGGTTCGTAAAAAAAACTGCCCCAAGCTGTATAATTTTTCGAGAATATAATGGTAGCTCCACCATCTTCTTTAACCACAATATGTAAACTATATTTTCCAGCAGCAAGAGGTTTTCCTTCTACTTTGACATCACTCGTGAATTTAATTATTGTATTTTCATTAGCACCAGCTCGCCAAGGTGAAGCTGTTGCTGTACCAAAACCGAGATTATTCATACCATAAGGAACTAATGCTCCCCAAATTTCGCGACCATTTACACTAGGTCTTGAATAATTGATATACATTTCTGTAGTTCCAACAGTCTGAGAAACTGAAGCTTTCTGACTTCCTGTTGGAAGTTTTAATTGTGCATTTAAAAACGTGTGTGTAAATAATGATGTGACAAAGAACACAACATACACCAAAGGGTTGAGTTGTTTCATTTTGATTGATTGTTTTTGATTGTTTGATTCTTAAAGGTAGGATGAGATTGACCTCTAAAATGTTAGCAGTTTGTTAATTAACTTTATGTTATGAAGATTTTAACGAATACCATAATTGGTTATTCTGAGAGTAAAGTATTTAAAAACGCTTCAAATTCTGCTTCAAAATTCTTGTATTTTTCACCTGTTGCAGGTCCATTAAATCCCGTATGAATTTTTCTAACTTTTCCTGTTCTATCCAAGTAAATGGTTGTTGGATACGAAACCACTTTATTGAGCATTGGCATTTTTTCTTGAGCCTTCCCTTTGTCGTTAGTTCCTATTTGAGCCAATAAAATCTTGTAATTCAACCCTACACGTTCTTTCATTCTGGTAATACCTTTAATGGCTTTATCTTCTGTTTTAGCGTTTTCAAAAGCCAAAGCAACTATTTCTAAGCCTCTATCTTTATTCTCTTCGTAGTATTTTGAATAGAATTTAGTTTCATCTAAACAATTAGGACAATACGAACCCATTAATTGCACCAACACCACTTTATCTTTAAACTGGTCATCAGATAAGGACACCAAGTTGCCTTTTAAATCAGGAAAAGAAAAGTTAAACGTATCATAGCCTTCATTTATAAAAGTTAAGGTGTATTCATCTGGCAATTCAAAATTGGGATTCGGTTTTCCAACAAAGGTTTCGGTAGAATGATTCCCTGAGTAAAAATTTCCAACCATTGAAGAATCATTTACATGAGCTTTAAACAAAAATGCGTGAGCTCCATCAAAAGTCGAAATCATCAAAGTATCAGCACTTACAATACCTTCAAGATAACGATAATCTCCAGTTGGTGTTCTTATGGTACCAGTAATTATATTCTCATTTTGACTTAGAACAGCTTTGGCAGGATAAATGTTTCCGTAATCGTTAAACTCCATTTCCCAGACTCCAGAAACATCAATATTGCTGCTTTCTGGTTCATCAAATCGGTTTTTCACATCATATACAGCATAAATAGCTACACTTCTATCTCTATCTTCTTCAATCCATTGTCCTTGAAAATTATTTCCATCTAACTTAGCAGCAATAACCGTTTCAAAATATGGTAACTTAATAAATATAGAATCGTTCTTATATTCGATTTCATCAACCTCTATGACTTCCTCAGCATTAAATATTTTCAAAGTTGTTTCAGATGTCACTTCAAAAATAAATGGTACAAGTTGATTGTCTTGTGCAATCAAACTTCCTCTATAAGTGCCAATCTCTAAAGTTTTTACTTCATTTTCCTGACAAGAAAATATTGTCAGAAAAAGCATAATCAATAACCTATTTCGCATACCTGAATAATTTGTTCTACGATTCGAAATAACAACATTTTACTTAGATAAAAAAATAAGCTTATACCTAGAGTTAAAAGTCAAGTATTATTATATTTGTCGCTTGTAAAGACTACACAATGAAGATTTCATATAATTGGTTAAAGCAATTCATTAAAATTGATTGGAATGCCGAAAAAACTGGAGAGCTATTAACAGATTTAGGCCTAGAAATTGAAGGCATTGATGCCTATCAATCAGTTAAAGGCGGTTTAGAAGGTGTTATTATTGGTGAGGTGTTAACTTGTGAACAACATCCAAATGCAGATCGATTAAAAGTTACTACAGTAAATATTGGTGCTAAAGAACCTTTACATATTGTTTGTGGCGCTCCAAATGTAGCGGCAGGACAAAAAGTTCCAGTAGCCACTATTGGAACCACACTATACACTCTTGAAGGCGAAGCCTGGACCATTAAAAAAGGAAAGATTCGAGGTGAAGTTAGTGAAGGCATGATTT
>CAZRDG010000052.1:7543-11334 GCA_964598775.1 uncultured Lacinutrix sp. | reverse complement strand
TTGGAGATGTTGGAAAAGCAGAAACCTCGTCAATGATTTTTTGAGTTTCGTTTAACGGTCTCGTATAAGCGCAGTAGCGGATTAAAAATCACAAATTTTCGGATAACAATATACATATTTAAACGCAAAAACGGTTCAAGTTTACACTCAAACCGCTATTGTGTTTATACCTTGTTAGTGGCAGTTTTTTTTAATTATTGTCAAATGTTTTCGGAATTTTATTCTCGTCTGTCTCACCACAAAATGTCCAAGAAATAATATACCAACGTTTATTTTCAAAAATTAATTGAATACTATTTATTCCTCTCCTTTTAACATCACCATTTTTTTCTAATCTCGTTTCATATGTGCTCCAAACGTGTGCAATATTTCCAAAAATTCTTACTTCTCGATTGACTTCACTTTCGTAAAAAGCTGTCCCAAAAACCATTTCATCAGTTTCTTTATGGAATTCTTGCAACGTCATTGTTGATTGCTTTTTCAGCTCTCTGTCAAAGTAAGAATACACCGCTTTTGGATGATGTAAATAATTGTCTCTTTCCCATTGTCGTTTTGCACCTTTTTCTCCTGAAACCACCTCATAACTTGCTTTCATTAGTGCGTCAATGGTTTGCACATCATTCTCATAATTATTGTTTTGAGCATTTAATATGTTTGTTGTCATAGTTGCGATAATTGTTAAGCAAAAAAATAATTGTCTCATAATTTTATTTTTTTGAACAAAGCAACTCACATAATTTCTATTAGAAAAATGAATTATTTAGTCATCTCTAATTTTTATTTAGATTGTCTGATTTCATATTTAGAGTAAAAATTTGTCAATGCAACTTATTAAACAATCTTTGTAACTTTTTGCAACCGTAATTTTATGCTCTTCAATTAACAAATGATTGTCTTCAAAATGTTGTACATTTTTCAAATTTATAATGTATGAATTATGAACCCTCATAAATTCGTCAGGCAATTTGTCAATAAGGTCTTTTAAAGTCTTGTAGTAAACATACTTTTTGTTATTCTTTACAAATATTTCAACGTAATTTCCTAAACCTTTTATAAATAGAATGTCGTCAAAATTTAATTTGATTAATTTTCTATCAGTTTTTATAAAAGTGAAATTCTGTTGGTCTGTCATTATACGTTCGGTTCTGTAAAATTGCCACTAATGTTAAGATAAATTCAGTTTTAATTGAAGTTTATCGACTGTTAAACGAAGTTAGCTTTTTTCTACTAAACAATCAATACGTATATCTACGTATGTTTTAACTGTCTTAAGCCTTCATAAACCAAAACACTTACAGCATTGGCTAGGTTTAAACTACGCACATGCTCGCTGTACAATGGTATTTTGTAAAGCTCATTTGAATGCGCCTTTAAAAGGTGTTTTGGTAAGCCAACAGATTCTTTGCCAAAAACTAAAAATAGATTATCCTCAAAGGGAATCTCATCATAATCTTTTGTACCATGACTTGATAAAAACACCATGTTAGCGGTTTTGTTTTTAGAAAAGAACTCCTCAAAATTGTCGTAATAGGTGACGTTTAAATGCTGCCAATAATCTAAACCAGCGCGTTTTAATCGCGTATCATCAATCTCAAAACCTAAGGGTTTTACCAAATGCAAATTAGAACCTGAAGCTAAGGCCAAACGACCGATATTTCCTGTATTATTTGGTATTTCTGGTTCAATAAGTACAATGTTTAGTGGCATTATTTTTTAGTCAATTTTTTTATAAGTATACGTAATAAAAGCACAAATGGAAAACCATGTAGCATTACGTCAAACCAGTCCATTGGTTTCATTCCAATGGCACCGCCAAAAATCCATTTTAGCTTTCCTACAATATGTGGTTCCGGGAAAAAAGGCGCCAGGCCTAAACTAAGACATAGCAAAATGACAAGTTTCCAATCGTTTAATAATTTCATGATTTAGTAAAATATTTTAAATTGGCTGCTATTAAATCTACTTCTTCAAAACTATTAAAAATAGAGAACGATATGCGAATGCCATTAATATTGTTTTCATAAATACCTCTCATGCGCAAGTTTTTTTCTTTGGCTAAAATTGGATTTAATTTAAGATTGTCTTTGCCTTTGATTCTTATAGTAATCATTGAAGCACAATAGCGTTCGCTCTCAGGCGTTAAAATTTCAATCTCAGGTGTATTGGCAATACCTTTTCTAAAATGGGCAACAAGTTCTCTGCCTCGTTTGGCAACGTTTTCAATACCTATAGTGTTTATAAAATCAATTGCAGCACCTAAACCTAAAGTAATAGGTGTGTTTCGTGTACCATATTCTTCACGTTGAGCGCTATGTCTATAGTCCATAGTAAGTGTATTTAAGTCGAATTTACTATCTGTGTACGCTCCAGCAAATACTGGTGAAATGACATCTATGATGTTTTTATTAATGAATAAAATACCAGTTCCTTTTGGTCCAAATAGCCATTTGTGTCCAGAGCTTGCGTAAAAATCGGGATTGATATCTCTTAAATCTATTGGAAACATGCCAAGCGATTGTGCACCATCAATACATGTATAGATGCCTTTGGTTTGGCAAAATTCTACAATATCTTTTGCAGGAAGCTTCATTCCGGTCGTACAAGTAATGTGTGAAAAAGCAACAACTTTGGTTTTTGGAGTAATAGCGTCTTTAACGATTTGTAGGTTGTTTTCGCCATTAAAATCTAATTCTATTAGTTTCACCACAGCACCAAAATCTTTTGCAAGAGCCATCCAAGGTGAAGCACCTCCAACATGTTCGTGAGTGGAAATAATAATTTCATCTCCAGCTTTTAATCGTAAACTTCTTGCAGCAATGTTTAAGCCTTCGGTTGCATTACGAGTAAATGCTATTTCATCTGCAGTAACGTTTAAAAATTTTGCTACTTTTTCATGAGTTTCATCAATTTCGTGTCTTCCATGACTTGTTGAGGTTTCTAATCTTTCCATGGCTTCACAAACCGTGTCAAGCACAATTCTTGGAGAAGGACCAAGGCTTCCAGTGTTGAGGTAATGGTAGTCTTTTGCAAATAGAAATTGCTCGCGAATGTTGTTCCAATCGATGTTGTTATAATCGCTCGTATGAGGTTTTAAACTTGGAGTGTTGTGCTTCGTTTGTAAAGCGTTATCAGCATGCAATAAAGGAACAGCTGAAGTTAGAAACAGTCCGCTTAAAAGATTCTTTTTTATAAAACTTCGTCTGGATGATTTTGACATTAGAAAACTTTTGACGAAAGTTAGCTGTTTTTAAACGATTATCAAATAAGAATCTTTTTTACAAAGGTGTCAATCGTTTGGATACCTTCATTGGTTATATGCTTTACAAAGGCACTACCAATAATAGCACCTTTGCCGTATTTAGTGGCTTGTGTAAAGGTCTCGTTGTTAGAAATGCCGAAGCCTACAATTTGAGGATTCTTTAAATTCATATTGGCAATTCGTTCAAAATATTTGGTTTGCTCGTCTCCAAAGCCTTTTTTAGCTCCAGTCGTACTTGCAGAACTGACCATGTAAATAAATCCGTTTGAAATGGAATCAATATATCTTATGCGTTCATCACTAGTTTGTGGTGTGATTAAGAATACATTAATCAATCCATACCTCTCAAACGAGGCTTTATATTCGTCGTGATATACATCCACTGGTAAATCAGGAATAATCAACCCATCAATGCCAATCTCTTGACATTTTTTGCAGAATGCTTCCACGCCATATTGGAGCATCGGATTAAAATATCCCATGATAATCAATGGAATAGTCACCGATTTTCTAATATCTTTTAATTGATTAA
>CAZRDG010000052.1:0-7443 GCA_964598775.1 uncultured Lacinutrix sp. | reverse complement strand
CCCATGATAATCAATGGAATAGTCACCGATTTTCTAATATCTTTTAATTGATTAAATAGCAGTTCAGTAGTCATGCCATTTTTTAGGGCTTGAGTTGAGCTCGCTTGAATAGTTGGGCCATCAGCTAAAGGGTCACTAAAAGGTAGGCCTATTTCAATCATGTCTACGCCATTGCTCTCCAAGTTTTCAATGATGCTTAATGTATCATCAATATTAGGATATCCAGCAGTAAAATAGATGGAAAGTAACTTTTTATCTTCTTGTAATTTTTGATTGATTCTATTCATTTTTAAATTCTTCTTTCAATTTCATAAATATGGCCTTTTGCTCTGAGCTTAACTTATCAGCTGTAAATATTGAAAAGCCTTTTGCACCTTTTGATTTTGATAATCTAATGGCCTTTTCTAAATCTTTAGGATCTTGTAAAGCTGGACTGTATAAACCTGCGTGAATTGGAAAATCTACTTTATTTACACCTTGTTCAATGGCAAATCCAATCCAATTTACATTTTCGCGGTAAAAATTATTGTACACCATTGGATAAGCTGCATCCAAGTTAAAGTCGTCCCAAGGTTGCCTTACCATTTGTCGGGACATTTCTGGAAACGGAAATACAGCAGCAGTCATTTTATGACCATTTTTATGTGCAATTTCTACCAATTCATTTACTAAAGATGATACTGCATTTAAGCGATATTGGCGCCATTCAGTATTTAATTCTGGATGCTCAAAATCTTGAGGGTCTTTGCCAAATATTTTCTTGAATCCTTCTCGTGCTATAGGATGATAACCATAATCATACTCAGGCAATTCTGTGGTTTGAACTAAGTTGTATTTTGGTTGTAAATCGGCTCCTAAAATCACATCAACATAACGTACGTAATCGAGATGTATAGAAGCTAGCCCTTTTACTTTAGTAAGTTGCCTAACATTATTTTTAACATGTTCTCGAGCTTCAGGATGAAACGGACTTAACCACTGATAATAATCTACATAGGCTCTATATTCTAATGAATTTTTTCCTGCACGATTTACGGCATACCATTCAGGGTGTTTATTCGCAATTGTATCACCAGGACGATTTAATGTCCACATCCATGCATGTACTTTTATGTTTTTCTCGGAAGCTAATGGGATTAATTGATTGTAGAATTCGGGATTACCACCAACAAGGATTTCGGAAATACCCAGAGAATCATAGGCCTCGAGTTTTGCTTCCCATTTTTCTTTGTCAAATTCACCACCTGGATTAGTCCAAGTAGCAAAACTGAAGCTTTCTTTATCAGTTTTAGAAGTTGAAGGTTTTTGATTTTCTTGGCAAGACAAGAAAACAAAAGTTATCAGAATTAAAGTTAAATATTTCATAGTTGTCTTAATGTTCCTTCTTGGTTGATGATATAAGTTCTTTCAGTGATTGGGCTTTTTAGCTTGTATTCGAAACCAAAATGAGTTTTATTATATAATACGTTTAGAGTTTTATCTTTTTCATAAGTGACAATAATATCTTTTGTGATGCCTTGTGTTTCTTTTCCTAGATATTTTAAATCACCATATCTAGTGCGTCTAAACAAGGCAAAGGCTGTTTGTTTGATGTCAATATCTTTATCTTCAATAAATTCAATTCCATTTGAAGATTCTTGTTCAGTAAATTGGAGAAATCCCCATTTTTCTGGTTCGTGCATGTTAATCACTTTTTGATTACTCCAAACCCAATTATATTCTCTTAAGTATTTATCATTTTCTTTTTTGCGATTATATTGTCCTTCAATAATATCATGATCCCATTGCACTCTTGAAAAATTAATGCGCCATTGTTCTCCTTCTTTTGGGGCAGTTTTTGGTCTGTTTTTAAAACCAATTAATGGTTTTATAGGAATGGCCATTTCTGCAGTCCAAAGAGAATCTATATCGTTCGGATTATTAAGTGTTCCATACACTTGAACTGCCGATTTAAGATCGTCTAAGTTCCATTCAAAAATTGCATTTCCACCAATTCTGTAAGGTTTATTTAAATATAAATCCCATACCGTATTTAAAGCATTAATTTCAACTTCAGCGTAACTTATACCATTACCTGCTGGGTCTACAAAGACTTCAAAATCGTTGTTGTAATAGATAATAGTATCTTTTTGTTTTAGATTTCCCCAAACATGAGGTTCGTTTAACTCTGCATAAACATATAGAAATTCATCATCCCAAAGCATTTTAACTTTTGTATCAAACTTAGGTGTTTTTATGCCTTCAATATCAATGAATTTGTCAGTGAATTTTGCATTTTTCCAACTTGTTTCATCAGCCTTTCCATCTATAATAATATCATTGGTAGTTTTGGTGACGATATAATGTTTAGGCACTACAACATCATTAGAAACATTTACAGATAAAGAGTTTTGGCTTTTAATCTGATTGCAAAAAACTATTGATATACATGTCGATATGAAAAGTAATTGCTTCATTTATAACTTAAAATGAGTGATGTATGTTTCTAAATCTTTATCACCACGACCTGACAAACTTACTACAACAATATCATTTGGCTGAAACTGTTTCTTTTCAAATATTGCCAAAGCATGAGAACTTTCTATTGCTGGAATAATCCCTTCCAATTTGCATAATTCCAAACCAGCTGTCATGGCATCATTATCGGTTATTGAGATGAATTCTGCGCGACCTGAATTATATAAATGCGCATGCATTGGTCCAACACCTGGATAATCTAAACCAGCAGAAATTGAATAGGGTTCCGTAATCTGTCCATCGTTAGTTTGCATTAATAAGGTCTTACTGCCATGAATAATACCTTCTCGTCCAAGAACAGATGTTGCAGCACTCTCACCTGAATCTACACCTAAACCAGCAGCTTCCACTGCAATTAATCCAACATCAGTATCCTCTAAAAAATGATAGTAAGCACCTGCTGCATTGCTGCCTCCACCAACACAAGCTACTACGTAATTTGGTTTTGTTGTGCCTTCATGTTCTTGTAATTGCCATTGGATTTCTTCGGAAACAATCGCTTGAAAACGGGCAACCATATCTGGATAAGGGTGAGGTCCAACTACACTACCAATAATGTAATGGGTATCAACAGGGTTATTAATCCAATCACGAATGGCTTCATTAGTTGCATCCTTAAGCGTTTTACTCCCAGAGGTCGCTGGTATAACAGTAGCTCCCAACATTTTCATTCTGGCGACATTTGGTGCCTGACGAGCAATGTCAATTTCTCCCATATATACAATACATTCTAATCCCATTAAAGCACAAACTGTTGCAGTTGCCACTCCATGTTGTCCAGCTCCAGTTTCGGCAATGATTCGGTTTTTGCCTAAACGTTTTGCCATTAATATCTGACCAATGGTGTTATTGATTTTATGCGCTCCTGTATGATTTAAATCTTCACGTTTTAGGTAAATTTTTGTGTTATATTTTTCGGATAATCGTTTTGCAAAATAGAGTGGCGAAGGGCGACCTACATAATCTTTTAGGAGATGATTGAATTCTTTTTGAAACTCAGGTTCAGCCATTACTTGTAAGTAATTTTGACGTAGCTCTTCTACATTTGGATATAGCATTTCCGGAATGTAAGCTCCTCCAAATTCTCCATAATAGCCTTTTTCGTTGACGTTATAACTCATAATTTTTTGTCATCCTGAACTTGATTCAGGATTTTTTTAATTTTAGTTCAATTTATATTGGATTCCGCATCAATTACGGAATGACAAATTCTGTTTAAACATTCTTAGTTCTTCTATATTTTTTAATCCTGCTTCGATTTCAAATTTGCTATTAACATCAATGGCAAAGCAATATTCTGAAGCACTACTTTCTTGAAATTTTTTAAGGTCTTCAACTTGGTCTAATCCAATTCCACCGCTTAAAAAGAAGGGTTTTGTAGAAGGATAATCCGTTAAGATATCCCAATTAAATGCGTAACCATTTCCTCCTGGAAGTTTACCTTTAGTATCAAATAAGTAGTAATCACAAACCTTTTCGTAAGGTACTAAGACTGAAAAGTCAAATGTGTCTTTTATGGAGAATACTTTAATCACTTTTGCATTCGTTGATTTAAGAATTCTGCACATTTCAGGAGATTCATGACCATGTAACTGTATCGCAGATAGCTTATGTTTTACAATTTGGTTAGCAATAAATTCTACAGTTTTATCAACAAAAACACCAACTTTATGAATAGAATTAGGCAAATCATTTATTACTCCTTCAAAGTGCCTAGGCGATTGTTCATGAAAAATAAATCCAAGAAAATCTGGTTGCAAATTTGCAACAGCTTCAATATTATCTTGGTATTTCATGCCACAAACTTTTAGTTTCATGATTGTAAGTCTTTAATAAAATGAGTAGCGCTTTCGCCAGGATTTTCCGTTTTCATAAAATTCTCACCAATTAAAAAGCCTTGGTAACCATAAGGTCGTAATTCTTTTATCGCTTCAATTGAACTGATGCCACTTTCAGACACCTTAACAAACTCATTTGGAATTATTTTACTTAGTGTTTTGCTTGTCTCTAAACTTACTTCAAAAGTTTTTAAATTTCTGTTGTTAACACCAAGCATGTCTAATGAAGGCATGATGGATTTATGCAATTCGGCTTCATTATGTACTTCTAGGAGTACGTCAAGTTGCAAACTTTTAGCTAATTCCGAAAATTGCTTGATTTCCTCTCTAGTTAATATCGCTGCAATTAATAAAATAAGGTCAGCGCCATAACTTTTGGCTTCTATAATTTGATATTCATCAATGATAAATTCTTTACGCAATAAAGGAATGTTACAACTTGCTCGAGCCATTATTAAATCGTCTAATGAACCACCAAAATATTTGCCATCTGTTAAAACTGACATGCCACAAACACCAGCATTTTCATAGCCTTTTGCAACATCATTAACATTCAAACTGTTGTTGATTATTGATTTTGAAGGTGAGCGACGTTTGTGTTCTGCGATAATTCCAGTATCACTATGTCTTAAATTTTTAGTAAGCGAAATTGTGGCTCTTTCATACAGCACAGAATTTTCTAGTTGCTTAATTGGAATTAAGTTTTTTCGAAGGTCTATTTCAACTCGTTTATCTTTTACTATTTTGTTCAGTATATTCATTACTTGCCTAATTCAATAAGTTTATCCAAGGAAGCTTTCGCTTTACCACTTAATAAAGATTCTTTAGCAATTTCAAATCCTTCTTGATGCTTTATTTGTTTAGAGGTAGCAATGGCTAATCCTGCATTTGCGCAAACTACATTATTTTGAGCTTCTGTTCCGTTTCCACTAATTACATTCACGAAAATCTTCGCAGCATCTTCTACTGTGTTTCCGCCAAAAATTGCGTTTTGATTGATTTGGTTAACTCCCAAGTCTTCGGGAGAAAATAGAGTTTCGGCATAATTTGTAATCACTTTTGTTTTTCCCGTAAGAGAAATTTCATCATAACCGTCTAAGGCGTGAACAATACTATAATTTTTATCTGTTTGTTGATATAAATAACCATAAAGGCGCTGCAATTCTAAATTAAATACACCAACCATTTGATTTTTAGGGAAGGCAGGATTTACCATTGGTCCTAGCATGTTAAAAAATGTTTTCACACCTAATTCTCTGCGAATTGGCGCTACATTTTTCATAGCTGGATGAAACAGAGGAGCATGCAATACACAGATTCCTGTGGTGTCGATTGATTTTTTTAAAAAATCCTTATTGTTTGAAAATTTAATGCCTAAATGCTCCATTACATTGGAAGAGCCGCAAGCCGAAGAAACACCATAGTTTCCATGCTTTGCAACATTAACACCAGCTCCAGCAGTGACGAATGACGATAATGTTGAAATGTTAAACGTGTCTTTTCCATCGCCTCCAGTTCCACATAAATCAATTGGATTAAAATCTTGTAAATCAATAGCTAAGCATAATTCCAACAATGCATCACGAAACCCTTGTAATTCCTCAAGGGTAATACTTCGCATCATATACACTGTAAGGAATGAAGCTATTTGACTTTGGTTGTATTGTCCTTCGGAAATGTTTACCAAAACTTGTTTCGCCTCTTGGCTAGAGATGCTTTCGTGGTTTATTAGTCTGTTTAAAAGTTCTTTCATGCTTTAAGAATTAATCCAGTTTTCCAGTATCTTTTTTCCTTCTGGAGTTAAGACAGATTCAGGATGGTATTGCACTCCTTTTACATCATATTCTCTATGTCTCAAAGACATCACCTGTCCGTTTTCATCAAAAGACGTTGCTTCTAAACAGTCAGGTAATTTGGCGTCAACCACCCAAGAGTGATAACGTCCAACTTCGATTGTTTTTTCTAAGCCATCAAACAAAGATTCGTCATTTACTGAAATGGTTACATTGGTTGCTACTCCATGATAAACTTCATCAAGATTAATGATTTTACCTCCAAAAACTTCTCCAATGGCTTGTTGACCAAGGCATACACCTAAAATACTTTTTGTTGATGCATATTCTTTGATAATGTCTTTTAAAAGCCCTGCTTCTTCGGGAATTCCAGGTCCAGGAGATAGCACTATTTTATGGTACGGTTTCACGTCTGCTAGGGTTAATTTGTCGTTTCTAACTACAGTAACATCACAATTTAAATCTTCTAAATAGTGAACTAAATTATAAGTAAAACTGTCGTAATTATCTATGACTAATACTTTTTTCATATCGATATTCTTTCGGCTATTGTAATAGCTTTAGTTAATGCTCCTAACTTATTATATACTTCTTGCAATTCATCATCTGCATTTGATTTTGAAACAATTCCTGCACCAGCTTGCCAATGTAATTGATGATTTTTGCTTAAAAATGTTCGAATCATAATGGCATGATTGTAATTGCCTTCAAAATCCATAAAGCCAATAGCACCTCCATAATATGTTCTACTTGTTTTTTCATAATCTTCAATCAGTTGCATCGCTCTATGTTTTGGCGCACCACTTAAAGTGCCTGCTGGAAACGTATCAGCAACAACTTGCATCGTTGATACATCGTCATGTTTTTTTCCAGTGACTTTACTTACCAAGTGAATTACATGAGAAAAGAACTGTACTTCACGATATTTTTCAACGGTTACTTCACTGCCATTTCTGCTAAGATCGTTTCGCGCTAAGTCCACAAGCATTACATGTTCAGCGTTTTCTTTGGCGTCTTCCACTAATTTTTCAGCAAGTTTAGCATCTTTTAAATCGTCTCCAGTTCGTTTAAAAGTTCCAGCAATTGGGTGAATTTCTGCTTGCCCATTATTGACTACCAATTGCGCTTCTGGTGAACTTCCAAATATTTTGAAATTACCATAATCAAAATAGAATACGATTTTATCACCTTAAATTCTTAAAAAATTAAATGAATCAAATATTGATCAAAAAATGATTAGTGAACTTCATTAGATTTTTCTCGATAATGAATTATTAGATCAAAAAGAAAGAGTT
>CAZRDG010000051.1:0-11351 GCA_964598775.1 uncultured Lacinutrix sp. | reverse complement strand
TCGTTTTTTAGGATCTACCTTTAAAATAAAATACTTTAAAGCGCCTAAACCAATGATGTTATAAATATGTTGTTTCTCTTCTTTAATATAGCCTTCTAGTTTTCCTAAGTCTTGAGAAATCTCTTGAGCAGTGGTTGCCATTTCAGTTATTAAATCGTCCGCATCAACAACAGTGCCTTCTCTACTCTTCATTTTTCCGCTAGGCAAATCCACCATGCCATAACTTAAATGAAATAAGTTTTTAGCCCAATCAAAACCAAGTTTCTTTAAAATTAAAAACAAAACTTTAAAGTGATAATCTTGTTCGTTTCCAACAGTGTAAACCATACCTCCAACATCAGGACAATCTTTAATACGTTGTATGGCTGTACCAATATCTTGCGTCATGTACACAGCTGTTCCGTCTGAACGTAATACGATTTTCTCGTCCAAACCATCAGGTGTTAAGTCACACCAAACAGAACCATCGTCCTTTTTAAAAAACACACCAGTTTTGAGTCCTTCGGTTACAAATTCTTTACCTAACAAATAGGTATTGCTTTCGTAGTAGTAGCTATCAAAATCGACACCTATATTTTTGTATGTAGTTTCAAAACCTGCGTAAACCCAATTGTTCATCATTTCCCAAAGGGTAACAACCTCTTTATCTCCAGCTTCCCATTTTATAAGCATGTCTTGGGCTTCTGACAATATTGGAGCTTGTTTTTTGGCTTCCTCTTCAGATAAGCCTTTTGACATTAAATCAGAAATTTCAGACTTATACACTTGGTCAAATTTCACGTAGTAATTCCCAACCAGTTTATCACCTTTTAATCCTGTACTTTCAGGTGTTTCGCCATTACCAAAACGTCGCCAAGCCAACATACTTTTACAAATATGAATCCCTCTATCGTTTATAATTTGCGTTTTGTACACCTTTTTGCCTGAAGCTTTTAAAATTTCAGCAACACTATAACCTAACAACACATTTCTAACATGACCTAAGTGCAAAGGTTTGTTGGTGTTTGGTGAAGAATATTCAACCATTACCGCTTTGTCATCCAACTCCTTTACAAAACCAAAGGTGTCATCGTCCTTAATACCATTAAAGAAATTAAGGTAAAAACCATCAGCAATCACGAGGTTTAAAAAACCTTTTACCACATTAAATGCTTTGACTTCGGCAACATGATCAACGAGATATAGTCCTAAATCTTCACCCAATTTGGCAGGATTCATTTTAACCACTCGCAACATCGGAAAGGTAACGACTGTAATATCGCCTTCGAACTCCTTACGTGTTGACTGAAATTCTACAGTATCAAGTTCGGCTTGATATAAGTTAGAAAAAGCAGTTTTTACGTGTTGTGATAAAGTATCCTGAATGGTCATTCCTGTTAAATTTTAAGCTGCAAAGATAAACTTTTTTATAGCAATTTTGGTTGAAAAATAGGCAATAAAAAAGCTTGATAGCACCATGCCATCAAGCTCGTTTTTGTATTATAATTAATTTTTTAAGCCTTCTTTCCGCCTACTCTACTCAATACGATTGCAACTAAGCCTAGTGCAATGGTAATGTAAGAATCGTTGTTATCTTGAACTTCGGCACTTACGACACCAAGATCCATAGACGCTTCGGGAGCAATTAAAGTGTAAATGCCATAGCCAACCAGAATGACACCGACAATCAGTAAAATCATTTTTACAGTATTATTCATAATTTTAGTTTTAGTTGATGTTAAAATACGCAATATTTATGTGATTCATTATCAATTATTTAACATTTATGGTGTTTTTAAAATTTGTCTATGTGCATTTCATCGAGTAATGTGTAGTTTTTCTATGATTTTTGCCTTTTATCGATGCAACTATTTTTGCATTAAATTTATTGTTCCTTTTATCTAATTTATTGGCATTAAAACGCAGAAATTAGGCATTCGCAATGCTTTTAGCAATTTTTGTTACAAGCTATTAATCAGGATCCCAAATCATGATCACCTGCTTATAGTTTCAAGGCAATTGAATTGCTTTCAAGTATGTGCTTAATTTTCCTCTCCCTCAAGGCAAGTATAGGTAATACTGTTTTTGTTGTACTTAAAACCGATAAGAGTAAATGAAACAGTTAATTACATTAACTGCTGTAATATTATCATGCTGCTTTAGTTATACCCAAACTAAAGAACAGGATAGTCTTACCATACAATTAGCTTATCAAAAACAAGATTCTGCAAAAGTAAAAACGTCTATAGAGCTTATAAAGGTTCTGTTCAATTCAAAAGATTTCCAGAAGGCCTTACTATACATAAACCAAAGTGAACAATTATCAACCAGCTTAAACTACCACGAAGCCACTGCAGAACTCAAATATTATAAAGCACTTATTTATACTGAAAACAACGATTACTATAATGCACTTGACAACTACAACCGATCCTTAAACCTTTTTACGCAACTTAACGACTCATTAGGTATTGCTAAAGTAAACAATAGCTTAGGCCTTGTAGAAATTAGAAGAGGTAACTATAGCAAAGGGTTATTACACTCATTATCTGCCATTGATATTTTTGAGCGAAAGAATTTATTAAACGAACTGAGTTCAGCTTACAATAATTTAGCCGAAGCTTATTTTAAAACGAACCAAAACGAAGAAGCCCTTGATTACAATTTTAAGGCCTTACGCGTTCGTGAAATTTTAAAGGATAGTGAAGGCATTAAATTATCAACCAACAATATCGCGAATCTCTATGCTTTACGAAAAGAACACAGAAAGGCGATTGAGTATTATGAAAAATTATTGACTTACCTAACCAATAGTGATTCTGACAAATTACTAGAAGGAGAAGTATTGCCAAGTATTGGTGAACAATATTTACGCTTTAGAGATTACGAAAAAGCAGCGTCTTATTTACTAGAAGGTTTAAAACTAAATAGAAGCAACGATAATAAAAAAGGGATTTTAAAAACCTTAAATAACTTATCGGATTTAAACTTACAACAGAATAAGGTAAGGCTGGCGGAATACCAACTAAATGAAGCTTATCAGCTAGCTGAAGATGTTGATGATGACAATTTACTCTTAGATCATTTAAAATTACGTGTGCAATTAGATTCAACCAAAGGCAACTTCAAAAACGCCTTTAATTGGCAACGCGAATATCACGACTTAAAAGCAAAGATTGATGAAGCCAATGCAACTCCAATTGTTTTTGATGATCCTTTAGATATCATCAACCAACCAACGATAACTCCAATAGAAAATAACACCGCAAATATTAATGACAAAACCCTTAAACAATATAAGTACCTAACCTATGGTTTAGGTGCTTTATTGTTAATATCCATACTAGCATTGTTGAGTGTTTTCCTAAAACGGAAAGCACTTAATGCTAATGCGGAAGAACTTGCGGCAACTAACAAACAATATAAACTTGAAAATGCTTCATTAGTTGAGCAAACGAGACACTTAGAGGAAATGAACCAAGTGAAAGATCGTTTGTTCTCCATTGTGTCGCATGATTTAAAAGACTCCATTACAGGTGTAAAAGCCTTTTTAGATTTACTAAAAGAAGACAGTATCTCACAGGAAGAATTTGATGAACTTATTCCTGAACTCAGTGAAAATGCTGATAATGCAACCGCTTTATTGATGAATTTATTAAACTGGTCGAAGTCTCAAATGCAGAATTTAGAGCCTAAGCCAGAACAATTTAATATTCAGGAAGTATTTGCAGAAAAAATGAGTTTGGTTGAAAAGAAAGTCAACCAGAAACAAATTATTTTGTTAGATGAATCTATTAAAGATTACGTTTATGCTGATAGAAGTATGGTTGAAATTGTGATTCAGAATTTATTGGCTAATGCAGTGAAATTCTCAAGAGTTGGTGATGTGATTACCATTTCTAACAGAGAACGTAATGGCAACGTATTGATTTGCATTGAAGACACAGGCGTTGGAATCTCTAAAGAAAATCAAGAAAAACTCTTCAAAAATAGTGGCTTTACTACCAGAGGCACAAGTCATGAAAAAGGAACAGGATTAGGTTTATCTATTGCGAAACAAATGATAGAGCTTAACCACGGAAAAATTTGGGTAGAAAGCGAACCTAACTTAGGAAGTAAGTTTTTTGTTGAACTGCCTAAAGCCAAGCCAATTTCATAACATTGGTTTTAAACCTGTTTATCTTTTCTATATAGCTTGTAGTAATAAAAGGCTGCAATTCCACCAATAAAAGAAAATATGGCTAGCATGGCGAACACATGTTGATGCCCTTTAATTCCTGGCGAATTATCTAAAAGATATCCATAAGCAGGTCCTGCAAAAATATCAGGCGTGTAACCAATAAGTGAAATCAAGCCTACAGCAGTTCCTGTAAGAACCAAAGGTATTTTTCCACTTTGCATCACTGCAAAGTAAAGCGAACGTATACCATAAACTCCAATAGCTACAACAAAAATGGAAATAAAAAATAAGGCAGTAAGAGATTCTTCAACAAAACCAAATGCAAAGAGTAATGAACCTAAAAAGGCAATTATAAAACTAAGTAGTAGTAATAAGGTGATTTTAGAACGATCTGCTATAATTCCAATTATTACACCAACAACAGGGCGAATGTAAAGCAAAAATGTTCCCACTTGAGCAGATTCAACTTGATTATATAACATCACATCTGTAGCATACTGTGAGAATACATCTGTGATTTTATATCCAACATAACCACACATAATAATTATCATAAGTAACCAAACCGAAGGTAAGCGCAATACTTCTTTTATTTGAGTCCATTTAATCTGTTCCAACACTATTTTCTTTTCTATCTCACGATCGAGCCTCAGGAAAAACCAAACCAATATGCCAACTGCAATAACAATACATGACGACACAATTACGACTTGTTTAAAAGCCGCTGAAGTTTCGGTCGAAGTTGCTTCGCCAATTTCAGAAATAATAAATAATGAAAAGATGAGTACACCTAAAGTGCCAAATAAAGCTCCCACAAGTCCTCGTCCTCCATCAAGAAAACCAAAGGCTTTACCTTGAGAGTTTGTTCCTCCCCAAACTCTGGTTGCTTTAATCATTGGAGCCCAAAACAAAAATATGGTTGTAAAACCCCAATATCCATAAAGCACTTTTAAAACTGTATAACTAGGAAATGTTGCATATACAAAGCCACCTAAAGCGGTTAACCATAAGGCTACTGCAATTAATTTTCTGGGTTGAAATTTATCGGCTAAAGGTCCACCAAAAGGATAAGATAACATGGCGACAATACCATAGACCGAATAACAAAGTCCAAGTTCTAAATTACTTAATTGTAACACTTCAAGTACAGTTGGCCTAAAGACTCTTGCAAGAACAAAGGGTAAAATAAATACGGATTCTCCTGCCAAAATAATGAGCAATAGAAAATACCAAGGTGCTTTTGTTTGATTCATTGAGCTACGATGTCATGGAAAATATAGCTCAATATAAGATTTTAATTACTAACCTTAGGCTTTTGGTAAAAATACCTCAGCCATCATACAACGAGCACTTCCACCTCCGCATGCTTCAATGATATTGAGTGAACTTGATAAGATTTCCGTATGTTTTTTTAAAGTTTGTATTTGAGCAGATGTTAGCGAATTATAAGCAGCTTGGCTCATAATTAGGTAACGCTTATTGTCTTTACCTCTTACTTGAAGCATATTACCTGCAAAATTATTGACTTGCTTTTCCGTGATGTCAATAATTTCTTTACCATCTTCTTTGAGGTGTTTAATAACGTTTTTGCGTTCTTTTTTATCATCAATACTCGATAAGCATATCACAGCGAAGGTTTCGCCTAAACACATCATCACATTGGTGTGATAAATTGGTGTACGCTTGCCATTAACGGTTTGATTGGCTGTAAAAATAATTGGAGTGAATTCAAAATCTTCACAAAACTCTATAAACAATTCTTCATCAGCTCTTTCAGACAAGGCGCAATAGGCTTTTCTATTCGTGCGATCTAGTAATAATGCTCCAGTACCTTCAAGAAACATGCCTTCCTCTTCCGCGTCTCTATAATCCAGAATATGTGCAATCTGAAAGCCTTCATCTTCCAATTGAAATAAGACCTCTTCGCGGCGTTCTGCACGTCTATTTTCTGCAAACATTGGGTACAAGCCAACAACGCCATTTTCATGAAACGAAATCCAATTATTCGGAAAATGTGCATCAGGAGTATCTAAGCCATCTTTAGCTTCAAACACAACAACATGAACTCCAACACCTCTTAGCTTTTCAACAAAAGCATCAAACTCTTGATTGGCCTTTTCTTGCAAAGTAACTTGATCCAAGTCATTCATTTCTTTTTGATAATGGTTGTTTACAGCAGTTTGCTCATTGGCTCTAAAACTTGTGGGACGAACCATTAAAATGGTATTGGTTGTTTGTTGCATTTACACTTATTTTGAAATATAAAATTAATGCATTTTAACAAGAAACAACTCAGTCTTTTTTAAAAAATAAGTAACTTAGTTAAAGCGATTCTGATCGAATAAATTAGTAAAATATAAAATATGAGTTTTATAACCATAAAAAAATCACATTTAGAAGGAGATTTACTAGTTCTAAAAAGTGCATTAGAATCCGAAGGAATAAAATGTTATTTGAAAAATGAGTTTACGACGCAAATAATAAATTTTATGCCAACATTTGTAGTTGAACTACAAGTTTCAATTTCGGATTTTGAAAAAGCAAAATTGATAATTAATGAGATTAATAAGAGCTAAACTGTTACCCATTATTTTTCATTAATCAACCTATAAATTAATATCGCTGTCCTTTTTGTTAACGCTTCTATTGTATTTAAATTTACGGTTTCCTCAGGTGTATGTGCACCATTACCCATGGTACCTAAACCATCCAAGCAGTTGACATACTCAGCCACAAAAGAGACATCTGCAGCACCACGTCTTCCAGGATCATAAGCTTCAACCTCACCTTGATTTAAGTCCAAACTTACTTGGTTTAAAACGTTTAATAAATTGTCATTACCTTCTGTCGGTTGCATAGCTGGATAACTATCAATAAAAGTCACTTTAGCTGACGTTTGTGGCAAATTATCATTGACAATCTCGCGCATTTTATCACGAGCGTTTTCTTTTTGTTCTTCTGAAATAAAACGAAGCCCACCATAAACCACTGCTGTTTGTGCAACCACATTGCTTTTTCCAAACACATCACCTTTACTTAACTGTTGGTCGTAATTCATCTGTGTACCGCCTAGAATAATTCCTGGATTAAAGGTTAAGTATTCTTCGCCTCTTACTTTATTATAAAATTCATTGAGAATTCTAGATATTTCAAAAATGGCACCTGCTCCTGTTCTATCGCTAAATATTCCCGAAGAATGTGCGCGCCTTCCCATTACTTCTACTTTCCAATCTGAAGAACCACGTCGTGCGACTGTTGCATAATTAAACCCTGTCGATGTTTCAAAGCCCAAGGCAATATCACTTCGTTTTCCAGCATCAATAAGATGCTTTCTACTAATGGTTAAAGGTTTACCCGTGGCTTCTTCATCGCCTGTAAATGCTGCAATAATTTGAGCGTCTTTAAGGAGTCCGTTATCCGCAAGAGCTTTTAAGGCATAAAGCATAATCACATTACCTCCCTTCATATCGTTACCTCCTGGAGCATGCGCTATACTATCGTTAATCATTTTGAATTCTTGAAAAGGACTATCAGCTTCAAAGACAGTATCTAAATGACCAATAAGTAAGAGCTTCTTTCCTTTGTTTCCAGACGTTTCAGCAAATAAATGTCCTGAACGATTCACTTCAGACATATCATACCAATTGGTTTCAAAGCCAATTTCATCAAAAGCTTTACCAAAAACATCACCAACTTTTTTAACACCTTCGTGATTCATAGTGCCACTGTTAATGTTTACCACATCCTTTAAAAATTGAATGGCTTCAGCATTATTAGCTTCAATGGATTTTAGAATTTTCTTTTCTGTTCTGGTGAGCTTTTGAGCAAAAGATAAATGGTTACATATTAATAATAACAGAACAAGATAATTAAAAATGGATTTCATAAAAAAGACTATAAGTTATTATATTTTAAATGTTTTGGTAAGTGTTTCAGTCACCTTATCAAGAACAAAAAAAGCTGTTTCTGCCATTTTATTTCCTTTTTGATCCAATAAGGGATTTACCTCAACTAATTCTAAACAGATAACTTTACCACTATTAACAATACGATTTATTATTTTAATAATTTCGAATTCGTCAAAACCTTTAGAAACTGGCGTACCTGTACCATAAGAGATAAGATCACAATCCATACTATCTACATCAAAAGAGATGTAAATCATATCGCAGTCGTTTAATTTATCTAGAGCTTCATCTACACACACTTCAAGACCTCTATGCCTTAATTCATGAACCATATAATTTCTTAGTTTCATGTTCTCCATTTGCTTTTCTTCTGGTTCTTCGGTATCTCTTACTCCAAAATATATAAGGTCATCAGGTCTAAGTTTTGGTCCATTAACACCTAGGTTTTTCATGTTATCCCAATAATGGATTGAGTTTTCAGAAACTTCGTTAATTCTATTTACCAAATTATCTTCTCCCAATGCTGCTGCTAGAGGCATTCCATGAATATTTCCTGAAGGAGACGTATAAGGAGAATGCATATCAGCATGTGCATCAATCCAAACAACACCTAGTCTTTTATTTGGATAAGCTTTTTTAATTCCACTTATAGTTCCTAAAGCGGATGAGTGATCTCCTGAAATTACCAAAGGAAATGATTTTTCCTTTAATGTATTATTTACGATATCACAAACTCTTGCGCATTGATAAGAAACGTGTTCTATACGTTTCATGTAGGTATTTTTAACTTTATTATAAATAGATTCGTTGTCTGTCTCCACATCAATAAAATCAAACCTATTAAAATAATCGTTATTCGCATTAATTGCTGCTATTTCAATAGCGTCAACACCTAGGTCTGAACCTCGCGTTCCTGCACCAATATCCGATCTGTTTTTTATTATTTTAATTTGATTCATCTGTTTAAATATACTGTTTTTAGCAATCAGAAGTAAATTATAAATTTTTTGACAAATATAAAAAACCTCATAGCTTACTATGAGGTTTAAAGTTAGTGGTTTATTAACAAATTTATCGTTTATTCATTGGCTTGAAATCTCTGTGAGTTTCACCAATGTATAACTGTCTTGGTCTTCCTATTGGTTCCTTACGCAACCTCATTTCTCGCCATTGCGCTATCCATCCTGGTAATCGACCTAATGCAAACATTACGGTAAACATATCCGTCGGAATGCCCATAGCTCTATAAATAATGCCTGAATAGAAATCGACATTAGGATATAATTTTCTATCAACAAAGTAAGGATCACTTAATGCTTCACGTTCTAAACCTTTTGCTATATCAAGAATTGGATCATCAACACCTAATTGATCAAGAACTTCATCAGCTGCTTTTTTAATAATTTTTGCTCTTGGATCAAAGTTCTTATAAACTCTATGTCCGAAACCCATTAAACGGAAAGGATCATCTTTATCTTTGGCCTTTGCCATATATTTTTTAGTGTCTCCACCATCTTCTTTAATCGCTTCCAACATTTCCAATACAGCTTGGTTCGCTCCACATTTTATAATTAGCAATTTAATAATAATCATTTTTTTGCTTAGAAAGATATATCTAATTATTATTTCCTATTATAGAATATTAAAATTCTCTATCAATTTATTCACTATATATTACATTATTATTACTTATATCTTAAATTTATAAAATTCCATTTTTTCTTACTTTTTAAATTACTTATTGAAGCCAAATTATAATTAAAATTCCAATCAATAATTGGTTCAACATTTTAAGTAAAATAATTCCCAATGATTTAACCATTTAAATCAGTACTCCAAATTTCTTATTCACCTCTAAACATTAATCCTTTTGTATAATTTGAACTATATATATCAAAAATATCAATTTTTGAATCAAATTAAAATATTTACTTTAATGGACTATTTAACTTACTCTCTAAGATCAAATATTAATATTTCATTATTGTCTTATGCACTTATAATAATATTTTCATCATCCCATAGATTTTTTATACATTTTGAATGATAGTAATGATCTTCTAATAAAATTTCAGTTTTTTCTTTTTCTAAATTTAAAATTGAAATTTAACAATTATCTTAAGAAACAATTGCAGTTTGCTTATTAATTTACTTATTTTTTTAAAAAATGAATATTTTTTATACAAGAGTCAATAATTCCATTGTAACTTTATAAAAATCCATATTTTGTATTAAAAATGAAAAATTTCTTATCATTTGTTCCAACACCAATTTTATCCTAATTTAAAATATCAAATGAATTTATGGTATTTTAATAAATTCTAAAACTTTTCAATTCTTCTAAATTTTCATCTAAAATTTTAATATATTGTTTTTAATAAAGAAAATAAAGATAATTTTCAAATTTTTTTTATTATTTCATTTTCATATAATAATTTTTTTCTGAAATTTTTTAAAAAGAAATTTTTGAAGGTAAATTTTCTAATTGTTTTTAAATAACAATATTTTTAGTAGATTAATTGCTCTTAATTTGAATATTTAATTCTTTAAATATTTATTCTTTTTATTTTCTTTATGGATGTGGATTTTTAAATAGTTATTTAGGTGTCTACCCATACTCATTAATTTAAGTTAAAATAGCTTTTCTTTCATAAATTTATTCAATTAAATTTAATTCAACAACACCTTCATAAGAAGTGTCTATAAATACATTATTAGATTTTTCAGCTTCATTCCCATTTTATTTATAACCAAAAATCAAATCAATCCAATGATGAATATTTTAAGAAGTATATTCACTTTCTAAAGCATTTCGATTAATTTCTAAAAATTATTAAGGATTTTAAGCCCAGATTGGTAACTAAACATTATTAACAACTTCACCAGTTTACATTCTTCCTAATTCCAAAAATTATTTATTTTCTAAAAAACTTGTATCATTCATATAAAATTCTGGTATTAATTCTTTAACACAACCATTATGATTATAACATATTTTCCAATCTTATTCAATACTATAAAATAATCTATCAGGTGAATCGAATTTTCCAGATTATAAATGTAACATCCATTATGGATATTTTCTAAATAAATACCCTATTACATAACCTGGACTTGAGTAATGTGTTCCATACATAAATCTTTTATTACTTGGCATATTTTTATATCGATTTAAAAAAAATAATAATCTTTGTTAATTTAATGCACCTATTGGTTTTTTTAAATCTCTATAATTCTAAGGATTCTCAATATCTATTTCTTTAGAATCAAAATTTATTAATAAC
>CAZRDG010000050.1:0-11458 GCA_964598775.1 uncultured Lacinutrix sp. | reverse complement strand
AATTTTTCGATTATATTATCATAAACTTCGTCCCAAGACACTTTTTCAAATACATCATTTCGTTTTATCATTGGTGAATTTAATCGTTAAGGATGGTCGTAAAATTTAAAAGCATAACGACCTTTCAAGCAAGTATGACCTTGGTTAACTTCAGCATCATAAGGTGCACGAATACTTAATATTTCACCATTACTTGTTGAAACTTCCAGATTACAACCAACACCACAATAAGTACAGATAGTTCTGGTTTTATCTGTAGCTTGAATTGCTTTAGATTGAAATACATCAGAAATTGCAGAAGTAGGACACGCTTGTGAGCAAGCACCACAACTCACACAATCTGAGTCCATGAATGAAGTGTCTAAACCTTTAATGATTTTAGAATCAAATCCTCTTCCAGACATACTTAACACAAATTCACCTTGAACTTCATCACAAGCTCTTACACAACGATAACAGTTGATGCATTTTGATAAATCTGAGGTCATATAAGGATGACTCAAATCTTTCATTCTGTATAAATGATTGTCACCTTCTGGATAGCGCACATCTCGAATACCAACTTGAGCAGCAACAGTTTGTAATTCACAATTTCCGTTGACTTCACAAGTCAAACAATCTAATGGATGATCAGTTAAAACAAGCTCAATTATATTTTTTCTTAATGTTTTTATAGCTTCAGAACTGGTATAAATATATTGCCCTTCAGCGACTGGTGTATGGCAAGAAGCCATCGTTTTTAATGGTCCATTAGCTTCTAAAGCTACCTCGACACTACATACTCTACACGAACCGAAAGGATCTAAATTTGGAGCGTCACACAATGTTGGGACAAGATTTTTTTCTTTGTAACGACGAATAAAAGAAAGCATAGTTTCTCCTTCTTTGATTTCAAATGCTCTGTTATCTATATATGCTATTTTACTCATAATCGTCTAATTGAAATATGGTTTTAATTCATCATCAAAATACATTAAAGCATTTCGTACTGGTAATGGAATTCCACCACCATGTGCACATAAAGAACCTTTCTCTAAGGTTGTCAATAAATCTGTAAATAGCTTTTTATCTATTTTATATTTAGTTGTCAATGCTTTTTCGGTTAATTCTTGACCTCGTTTAGTTCCTAATCTGCAAGGGAAACATTTACCGCAACTTTCATATGCTGCAAAATCGAATAGATGTTCAATGAATTTCATAATTGGATAATCGGCAGGAACAGAAACAACTGATGCATGACCTAATAGAAATCCATTTTTTGAAAAGGATTCAAAATCAATAGTTAAATCGTTAATTTTTGAAATTGGCACCAAGCCACCAAGTGGACCACCAATTTGAAGTGCTTTTACTTTAGATTTAAAACCACCACCAAGATCATTAACCACATAAGATAGTGGTGTTCCCATTTCTACTTCATACATTCCTGGATTATTGAAAAAGCTATCAAGTGATACTAGTTTTGTTCCAGAAGAACGCTCAGTTCCAATAGCTTTCCAAGCTTCTCCACCATTTGAAATGATATAGTGTAGTGCAGCCAGTGTTTCTACATTATTAACGGTTGTTGGTTTGTTGAATAAGCCTTTTTGTGCTGGAAAAGGAGGTCTTACTCGTACTTCTGGACGTTGCCCTTCAATAGAATTAATTAAAGCGGTTTCTTCACCACAAATGTATGAACCTTGTGCTTGAATGATTTTGAAATCAAAACTAAAACTTGAGCCATTTATATTTTCACCAATTAAGTTATTTGCTTTTAATTCATTAATAGCATTTTGAACTATTTTAACAGCTTCTGGATATTCGGCTCGAATGTATAGTATACCATATTTTGCATGAGTGACATATCCAGAAATCAGCATTCCGAACAACACTGAATGCGGTTGGTGTTCTAATAAATATCTATCTGAATAAGCTCCAGGATCACCTTCATCGGCATTGCAGATGATAAACTTTGTTTCGTTTTCAACATTTCTGCAGAACTGTAATTTTAATCCCATTGGGAAACCTGCGCCACCACGACCTCTTACATTAGAAATTTTTATTTCTTCTAAAACATCAGCTGAATCTTGTTTCAGAGCGTTTAAAAATGGCTGATAGTACTCTTGAATATTTGTAAAAGGTTGAGTTAAAATCTGCTTACCACTTGCTTTTACCTTATAGTTATCTTGATTTAAATTGGTGTCAGAATCTATGATGGAATTTAAATTAGAAATGGCATGGCCAGAATAATTTTTTCCTTCATAATGAAACGCAGAATTTTCATGGCAACGACCTAAACAGGTCATATGTCCAATTTCTTCAGCATCAAACTTACTTTTAAGTGAATCGATTACTTTTTCTTGTGTGCCAGCGCAGACACAAGCAGTACCATTGCATACATATACTTTTTTTCCTTTGTTCTCAGGTTTTAAAAAGTCATAAAAACTGGCTGTTCCAAACGCATTGGCTTTACCAATAAGAAATTCGTTGGCTAATTTAGCCATGGCTTCTTCGCTTGGTGCACCTTCTGGTTTTGCTAATTCACCAAGTTTGTCAAAGAGGTTGTCTTTGAGCCCTTTTCTTCCTAATAATTCACTTAAATTATCTGACATCTATTATTAACTTGCTTTGTTGTTGGTTGATTGTATTTTGGTTCGTTGCGGATTGGAATAACAGGTGGCTCTTTCATCTCTACAAAATGCAAATAATGTTATTCCTAATTCTTTTGCATAATCTACAGCTAATGATGAAGGCGCAGATACTGCTGCCAAAAACGGTACTCGAGCTTTGAAGCATTTAATGACTATTTCATAGGAAATTCTTCCACTAACAGTCATAATCTTCGCTTCATTTAACTTTTTATCATTTATTAATTTTCCAACAATTTTATCAACTGCATTATGTCGGCCAATGTCTTCCATAGCTGTCAGCAAATCCCCATTTAAGTTAAAAGCTGCTGCCGCATGTGTACCTCCAGATTTTCTAAAATCAAACTGGAAATTATTCATTTTATTGAATAAATTATGAATAAGACCAATATCAATTTTGTCGTTATCGTCAATGGTTTTTCCAATGAAGGCTAAATCACCTAACTCTGTTTTGCCACAAATTCCGCAAGAGGAAACTGATAACATACTTCTACTGTTTGAGTAACCTTCACCTAATTCTTCTTCAGGAATATTAACATTAACTATGGTAACAATCCCTTTTTCGTTCTCCTTTTTTAAAGAAATTTCTGGAATGAAATCAATATTATTGATGACACCTTCGGCATGCAATAAACCACGAACAAGGGACACATCATTTCCAGGTGTACGCATGGAAACAGTAAAGGGCTTGTTGTTAATATTTATTTGCAAGGCTTCTTCAATAGTTAATGCATCGACAATTTTGTCAATATCATTTTTATCAAATTTTTTGCCTTCGTAATTACGAGTTGCCATGAGGATGAGGTTACTTCAAAATCACTTAAATCAATGTACAATTTACATAAAGTTGAGCGATTTTGCCATTTTTATTTTATAACGATGTGTTAAAATGAAAAATTATTAATCAAGAAGTTGAAGAGTAACTAAATATGCACAATGGTCTGATGCAATGGTGTTACAAATCACTTTGGTTTCAAGAACCTTCCATTTGTGTTTAGGATAGAACAACACATAATCAATTTTTTGTGTTGGGTTTTCAGATGAAAAAGTGGGTTGAAGATTGGTTTTATCATACGAAGCAGTCCAGTAACTTTCCAAAATATTCATAGTATTACTATTAGGCTCAGCATTTAAATCTCCAGCCAAAATTGTTGGATATTTGTTGTTAGAAAAGACTTTATTGATTTCTTTGGCTTGCATTATTTTATTGGTGTCTACCTTTAAATGGTCTAGATGTGTTCCAATGAACGAAATGGTGTCTTTAGACGGTAAAACAGTAGTGATTTCGAGTGCAGCACGAGGCTCATCGTCGGGAAGGTGTGGCAAGGGAATGTTTCGGGTGGATAAAAAAGTGTGTTTTGAGAGAACACCTTCACCATATTCACCACCATCATAATGCATGGCTCTTGCATAAATTGGTGCCATTTTTGTTCGCAAACCTAATTCGGTCACTAAATCATATTTTTTAGCACGATTGGTTTTGTAATCTACTTCTTGAAGGGCAACAAAATCTGGATTAGCATCAATAATAACTTTAGCAATGACATCGAGATTAAAGTCGCCCTTCATGGTTTTTCCATGCAGAATATTAAAGGATAGAACCTTAACGACTTTTGTGCTATCTATTTGTGATTGGATACTAAAACTTAAAATATACAAACATAGACTTATGAGATTCTTCATAAGCAATTAGAATAATCCAGAAATATTTCCATCATTATCAATGCTTATATTTTCTGAAGCTGGATGCGCTGGTAGTCCAGGCATTCGCATCATATCACCAGTAATAGGTACTAAAAATCCTGCTCCAGCAGCAATTTCTATTTCTCTAACCGTAATGGTAAATCCTTTTGGTCTTCCTAATAGAGCTGGATTATCAGATAATGATTTTTGTGTTTTTGCAATACAAACAGGAAGCCCTTCCAAGCCTAAGTTTGCTATTGTGCGTAAGTTCCGCTTTGCAAGAGATGAATATTCAACATCAACTGCACCATAAATTTTTGTAGCTATGGTTTTAATTTTATCTTCTACACTCATGTTCCATGTGTACATTGGGACGAATTTTGAAGAGCCTTCTTCAACAATATCTACAACATGCTGAGCTAATTCCAAAGCACCTTTGCCACCTTTAGCCCAAACTTCGGCAAGTGCAACTCTAATATTTTGCGATATTGCGAATTCTCTTATAACAGCAACTTCAGCCTCACTATCAGTGATGAATTTATTGATTGCGATAACTGGAGTAATTCCAAACTGTCTTACATTTTCAATGTGTTTTTCAAGGTTTGGTAGTCCATTTTTTAGAGCGTCTACATTTTCTTCCGTGAGATTTTTTAAATCGGCACCTCCATGATATTTTAATGCTCTTATAGTTGTAGTCAATACAACTGCTTTTGGAGATAATCCTGCGCTCTGACACTTGATATCCAAAAACTTCTCAGCTCCCAAATCGGCCCCAAAACCGGCTTCTGTAACTGTGTAATCAGATAATGACATTCCCATTCTTGTGGCGATAACCGAGTTAGTTCCTTGTGCAATGTTTGCAAAAGGGCCACCATGAATAATAGCAGGATTGCCTTCGATGGTTTGAACTAAGTTTGGCTTGATGGCTTCTTTTAATAAAGCAGCCATGGCACCTTGAACTTTTAAATCTTTGCAATAAATTGGCTTTCTATCTAAAGTATAACCAATAAAAATATTGCCAAGGCGCTCTTTTAAATTTTCTAAATCATCAGACAAACAAAGAATGGCCATAATTTCTGAAGCAGCAGTAATGTCAAAACCAGTTTCTCTTGGTACTCCTGAACCTGTTCCACCTAAGCCAATCACTATGTTTCTAAGTGATCTGTCATTCATGTCCATAACTCGTTTCCAAGTTACAGTTCTTGGGTCTAAACCGACAGTATTGGTTTTACTTTGAATATTGTTATCTATAACTGCTGAAAGTAAATTATGAGCTTTTTCAATAGCTGCGAAGTCACCAGTAAAATGGAGGTTGATGTCTTCCATAGGAAGAACTTGCGAGAAACCTCCACCTGTTGCTCCTCCTTTAATGCCAAATACAGGGCCAAGCGATGGTTCTCTTAAAACAACTGTGGTTTGTTTTCCTAATTGATTTAATCCTTCTGAAAGACCAATTGACATTGTCGTTTTTCCTTCTCCTGCAGGAGTTGGTGAAATAGCAGTCACTAAGATTAAGTTGCTTTTTTGGATTTTCTCTTTATCGATTATTGAATGTGGTAATTTAGCTTTGTACTTACCATACATTTCTATATCGTCTACATTCAGTCCTAATTTTTCTGCAATTTTACTTATGTGTTTTAATTGGATGTCTTTGGCTATTTCTTGATCAGTCATAATAATGGTTGTTAATTTTAGTCATCGAAAGATAGTAAAATACTTTATTTTTTAATTGGCCTAAGTGATAAGCAATTGCTTAAAGCAAAATCTCAATCTTTTTTCTCATAAACAACTTGTCCATCAAAAATAGTCATGACGATTTCTGTATTAAGAATTTCGCTCTCATCAACCGTCATCAAATCTTGGTTGTAAATTGTAAAATCTGCAAGTTTGCCCACGCTAATTGATCCCTTGATATCTTCTTCAAATGCGCCATAAGCAGCGTCTAAAGTATAGGATTTTAAGGCTTGCTCTCTTGTCATTTTTTGCTCTGGTTCATAACCTCCTTCTGGAGTTCCTTTTAAAGTTTTTCTACTTACACTTGCATAAAAACTTGCAATCGGATTTAAAGGCTCTACAGGTACATCTGATCCATTCACAATTGGGATGCCACTTTGTAACAAATCTTGCCACATATAAGCACCTTCTTTGATGCGTTTCTCTCCTAGGCGATCAATAGCCCAAGGTCTGTCAGATGACATATGAACAGCTTGCATTGCAGGAATTACTTGAAGCTCTGCAAATCTAGGGATATCATCAGGATGTAAATGCTGTGCATGTTCTATTCGGAATCGATGATCACTTTCTAGCATTGACAATTCATTGAATGCGGCTTCATAACGATCTAATATTTCTCTATTGGCTCGATCACCTATGGCATGCGAGCATACCTGAAACCCATTTTGAAGTCCATTACGTGATGTTTTATCTACCATTTCCATTGGAAGCGTTTCATGACCATAATGATCTGGTCTATCTGTATAAGGTTCAAGAAGCCAAGCGCCTCGATTTCCTAGGGCTCCGTCACAGTTTAATTTTATGGATCGAATGGTAAAACGATGATCAGGATCAATATTTGGCCCTTTTTCGTACCATTCATTAAGAAGTCCTTCATCCCAACCAGTTAACATGGCATAAATTCTAATGTTCATTTGGCCTTCTGATTTCATTTTATCATACAAGGCTATCGTTTCTCTACCGATTCCTGCATCATGGAAACCTGTAATGCCGTTTTCATAACACGCTTCAATAGCTAAATTAAATGCTTGAATATCTGATTCTGGAGTATTTTCAGGGATATGTTTACCAATTAAACCTTGGGCGCGTTCACTAAAAATTCCAGTTGGTCTGCCAAATTCATCAACAATTACCTCACCTCCTTCAATTTCATAGTTTTTAATTCCATCTGCTGAAAGCGAAAGTAATCCAGCAATTTCCATTGCCTTTGCATTTGCAAAGCCAGCATGACCACTCGCATGACTAAGATATACAGGATTATCAGGCGAAACTTCACTTAAGCTATGATGTGTTTGAAACCCTTTAACCATATAATCTGGTAAACTGTCCCATTTGCTTTGATGCCACCCTCTTCCAGTAATCCATTCACCTGGTTTCGCAGTTTTAACACGCTCAGCAACAGCATCAATAATTTCTTGATAACTAGTCGTGTTTATAAGGTCAAGGCGGAGCTCGTTATATCCCATTCCCATAAAATGACCATGACCTTCAATTAAACCTGGAGTCATTGTTTTTCCTTCTAAATCAAGGAGTTTGGTTTGTTCATTTTTGTAGCTTTCGGCTTCTTTAAAACTTCCTGCAAAAAGAATTTTGTTGTCTTTAATAGCAACTGCTTCAACTGTGACTTCATTATCATCAACTGTGTAAATGGTACCACCATGAATTATCATGGTTGCAGACTCATTGTTTGTGTTAGCACAAGAGTTAAAAAAGAGAAAGCTAATTGCTAAAAGGTAAAATAAAGAAAATCGTGATGTCATGTTGGTTAATTTTAGTGCGTGTAAGTTACAATTTTTGGTGTAATTTATTTAAATATAAAATGTTCTATGAAGTAAAGTGACCTATTATTTTCAATTAAACGAATCAAGGTTGTAACTTTGCCCAAAAATAAAGGAATGCACAAAGCAGGTTTTGTAAATATAATAGGGAACCCAAATGTTGGTAAGTCAACTTTAATGAATGCTTTTGTGGGTGAGAAGCTATCTATCATTACTTCCAAAGCACAAACAACAAGACATCGAATTCTTGGTATTGTCAATGGTGATGATTTTCAGGTTGTGTTGTCTGATACTCCTGGAATCATAAAACCAGCTTACGAACTACAAAATTCAATGATGGATTTTGTAAAATCTGCCTTTGATGATGCAGATGTACTTATTTACATGGTTGAAATAGGTGAGAAAGAGCTTAAAGATGAAGCTTTTTTCAATAAAATAACCAATTCTAAAATTCCTGTGTTGTTATTGCTTAATAAAATAGATACTTCTAATCAAGAACAATTGGAAGAGCAAGCTGCCTTGTGGCAAGGTAAAGTTCCGAATGCTGAGTTTTTTCCTATTTCAGCTTTAGAAGGGTTTAATGTGAAAGAAGTATTTGATAGAATTATTGAGCTTTTACCAGAATCACCTCCATTTTATCCAAAAGATCAATTAACAGACAAACCAGAGCGATTTTTTGTAAATGAAAGTATACGAGAAAAAATACTGATGCATTATAAAAAGGAAATTCCTTATGCGGTTGAGGTTGAAACTGAAGAGTTTTTTGAAGAAGAAAATATTATTAGAATGCGATCTGTTATTATGGTCGAACGTGAAACCCAAAAAGGAATCATTATAGGTCATAAAGGAACGGCTTTAAAGCGCGTTGGTGTTGAAGCAAGAAAAGATTTAGAACAGTTTTTTGGTAAACAAGTACATTTAGAACTGTATGTTAAAGTCAATAAAAACTGGCGTAGCAATCAAAACCAATTAAAACGTTTTGGGTATAATAATAAGTAATTATTAATCTACTTCATATTCTAGCTTCATAGTTATGGAGGCTGTTTTTTCTTTTGATGAAGTATTATATGTTCCTCCCCAAGAATAGTCCTCATTGGAGTTCTGACCTGTTATTTGAAAAATTCCCATTTTTGCTGTAATAAGATCGCCAAGTTTGCTTCCAGAATTTTCAGCAATTTTTTTAGCTCTTAGATGTGCATCTTCAGTTGCTTTTGAAATCATTTCAATTTTTAAATCTGCTAATTTTGTATAGTAATAACGTGGAGATTGCGAATAAAATTGAATGCCCTTATTTAATAATTCAGTGATTTCACGCGAAATGTTTTCAACGTTTTCAACGTTATTTGAGTCTATTTGTAATGACTGTGTAAGGATATATCCTAAAAATTCTTCTCCAATATATTGGCCTTGACTAGAATATTTAATTCTTGTGTTTTTACGACTATTAACTGCATTAAAAACTAACTCTTCTTTAGAAATTCCCTTATTAAGTAAATATTCAGAAATTATAGCTTTGTCTTTTTCTAAGTCTCCATACGCTTGCTGCAAATCAAAACTTTCTCTTGAGAACGAGCCTTCCCAAACAATAAGATCTGAGGTAAAATCTGCTTTACCTAAACCTGTAACTGAGACAATACCATCTGCTTTATTTCTATTCATAAACGCATTACCTAAAAGGTAAGCAGCAAAAACAATTGATAACCCAAAAATAATAGCTGAAAGATTCTTTTTCATAAGACGTGTATTTAAATATTCTAGTTTATAAATATGTACGGTATGAATACAAAATTAGATGTTTTGTAAAAAAAATAAACGAATAGCACAACTTTGAAACGATATAAAAAGTTCAATGTTAAACCATATTGTTGTTGCAGTCGTTCTGGTTAGTGCTCAGTATGAATCCCTTTACTTCTGAGTGTGTCTCTCATAAAATGATGCAGTAAATGCATTTCGGCCATGCCACTTTTTTTTCCTAAACTGCCTCCAAAATATAAAGCAAACCAAATTACAATCATAAAAAGTGTTATAAATAGCTGAATTGTGAAGTCGTTTCCTAATGACCAATTGGTGTAGGCCCAAACACCAAAACCAAAGAATAATCCAATAACTACAAAATGGAAAAACATAAACATCGTCCAAACGGTTGGGTTTGGTCCGAATAGACCGTAAATTGTACTGCTGGTTTCATCTTCATTTTTGTTAATTTCCAAATGTAGTTGAGGAGACCAAAAGTGTTGTTTATGCTTCGGTATTTTTATAAAAACATGGTCGTCAATTCTAGATACTACAAACTCTGACTGTGTTTTTTTCGTATCTTCAAAAAGAGATAATAGGTCTTCATTGTCATGATTTACACTAAATTTAAACCTTGGTCGTAATACAACTTCGTTGCTTAATTGCATATTAATTAAATAAACACACCAAATTAAGATTTTTTTTCACATAGGAAACATTACCTTTGCAGCGAATTTTTATTTATATGAGTAATATAGTTGCCATAGTAGGACGTCCAAATGTTGGAAAATCAACTTTCTTTAATCGCTTAATACAGCGTAGAGAGGCTATTGTTGATGCTGTTAGTGGAGTTACTAGAGATAGACACTATGGCAAGAGTGATTGGAATGGAGTTGAGTTTTCCCTTATTGATACTGGAGGTTATGTAAAAGGAAGTGATGACGTTTTTGAAGCTGAGATTGATAAGCAGGTTGAATTGGCTATTGATGAAGCTGACGCTATCATTTTTATGGTTGATGTAGAATCGGGAGTTACTGGAATGGATGAAGATGTTGCTAAATTGCTACGGAAAGTTACAAAGCCTGTTTTTTTAGCTGTTAATAAAGTAGATAATAACAAACGTGCTGAAGATGCTGTTGAATTTTACTCACTTGGGTTAGGTGATTATTACACAATTGCAAGTATTAATGGTAGTGGAACAGGAGACTTATTGGATGCTTTAGTTGAAGCTTTGCCAGAAAAAGAAAAAGTTGAAGAAGCAGAACTTCCCCGTTTTGCAGTGGTTGGAAGACCAAATGCTGGAAAATCATCTTTTATAAATGCACTAATTGGTGAGGATAGATATATTGTTACTGATATTGCTGGAACAACAAGAGATGCTATTGATACTAAATACAATCGATTTGGTTTTGAGTTTAACCTAGTAGATACAGCAGGAATTAGACGTAAGGCCAAGGTTAAAGAAGATTTAGAGTTTTATTCTGTAATGCGAAGTGTTCGAGCTATTGAACATTCAGACGTATGTTTGTTAGTTTGTGATGCCAACAGAGGGTTTGATGGACAAGTGCAAAATATATTTTGGTTAGCAGAGCGTAATCGTAAAGGGATTGTTATTCTGGTCAATAAATGGGACTTAATTGAAAAAGACAATAAAAGCACAAAAGATTTTGAAAAATATATTCGTCAGCAAATAGAGCCATTTACAGATGTGCCAATTGTGTTTATTTCAGCATTGACTAAACAACGAATTTTTAAAGCTATTGAGACTGCTGTTGAAGTCTATCAAAATAGGACAAAAAAAATTAAGACGAGTGTGCTTAACGATGTATTGTTACCAATCATTGAAAATTATCCTCCACCTGCAAATAAAGGTAAGTTTGTAAAAATCAAGTACATCATGCAGTT
>CAZRDG010000049.1:0-11460 GCA_964598775.1 uncultured Lacinutrix sp. | reverse complement strand
CATTAAATTTATAAAGAAAATCAAAATTTATAAAAATAAGTATAAAAACATTGTGCCTTCGATTGCTATTTTAAAAGCTAGTAAGGCTTTCGCCGCAATGAATGGACGTGATTTTGTGACTCCAGAAGATATAAAACAATCTGCCATTCCAGTTCTTCAACACCGAGTCATTGTTACTCCAGAACGTGAAATGGAAGGTGTTAATACAAAGCAAATCATTAATCAAATAATTGAAGCAGTAGAAATTCCGAGATAACTAAAACCATAAGTCATGTTTAAAGATCCATTTTCATTTAAAGGTAGAATTAGACGATTGGAATACTTAATTACAATCGTAATTTACTGTATTGTTTATTTTTCACTCTGGTTTTTAACACGAGGCACAACGTATGGTGTAGAAGTATTTTGGTCTATGTTTCTGATTTCGAGTTATATTTTTATCGCTCAAGGCACCAAACGATGTCATGATATTGGAGTGAACGGCTTTTATCAATTTATTCCATTTTATTTTTTCTGGTTGATTATTGAAGATGGAATTCCCAAGAAAAACAAGTATGGATTAAATCCAAAAGGATTAAAAGGTCCTGAAGAAACAGGTAAAATTCGTCAAAACGAAGGTTAATGAAACTGCTTAAACCATTGTACATACAAAACCGATTTTTTTATGCTTGCATTACACTCATAGTGTTGTTTGTGTTGAGTTTTGTATTTACTCGATGGTTCGAAATTGTAAAACTTTTGTTTTTGGTTTTTTTGGTGTTTACTGTTTTAGACATTATGCTCTTATTTACTGCCAAAAAAGGGGTTAATGGATTAAGAACACTACCTGAAAAGTTTTCGAATGGTGATCAAAATCCAATACATTTAAGCGTTGAAAACTATTATACATTTCCAATATTTATAAAGATAATTGACGAAATACCTGTTCAGTTTCAAGTTCGTAATTTCAGCATTGAACGAAAACTTGATGCTACCAGTAAAGCTCAATTACAATACGAACTTAGACCTACAGAACGAGGTGAATATCACTTTGGTAAACTCAATATTTATGTAACTTCTGTATTCGGACTCATTGCAAGGCGTTTTAGTTTTAACGATGAGGCTATGATTCCAACCTATCCTAGTTTTATTCAATTGCGAAAATACGATTTGATAGCCATTAGTAATAATTTGCATCATTATGGCATAAAAAAAATAAGACGTATTGGTCATACTATGGAGTTTGAACAGATTAAAGAATATGTTCTTGGTGACGATTTACGAACTATGAATTGGAAAGCTACGGCAAAATCTAATCAATTAATGGTGAATCAATTTCAAGATGAAAAATCACAACCTGTCTATTCTGTGATTGATAAAGGTAGGCTCATGAAAATGCCTTTTGACGGTTTGAGCTTGCTGGATTACGCTATAAATGCCGCTTTAGTAATTTCAAACGTTGCCATTAAAAAACACGATAAGGCTGGGATTTTTACTTTTTCAAAAAAAGTTGAAAATATAGTTGTTGCCGAAAAGCGCACCTCACAAATGAACTTGATACTAGAAGGCCTTTATAACATTAAGACAGATTTCTTTGAAAGTGATTTTGGTCGCTTATATGGTGATGTAAGACGTAATATAGCACATAGAAGCTTACTGTTGTTGTACACAAATTTTGAAACTCTGGATAGCTTACATAGGCAATTACCATATTTAAAAGGAATGGCAAAGAATCATTTACTCGTTGTTATTTTCTTTAAAAACACAGAACTGAATAGTTTAATAGAAAACAAAGCTGAAACCATTCAGCAAGTTTATGATAAGGTCATTGCTGAAAAATTTGCATTTGAAAAACGTCTTATTGTAAGTGAACTCAAAAAGTATGGCATCTATTCCATTCTAACGACTCCTGAAAATTTAACCCTTGACACCATCAACAAGTACCTCGAAATTAAAGCTAGAGGCCTACTCTAACAATTCAGAAGTAAAAAACTACAGTTCAGTAAATCAATTTATTGCATCTCCCTTTTATAATAGACTTTTACAGTGTTAATCATTAAAAAAGACATTATTATGAAAACTTTATCACTTTTTATTGCCCTTATTATTAGCACAACCTTAAGCTTTGCTCAAACCGAAAAAGGTCATGACATTACTGTGACTATTGAAAATATTTCTAACAGCAGAGGTCATGTTATTATAGGCCTACATAACGCTGATTCTTTTATGAAATCTGATGGAATACAAAATACAGAATCAAAAGTGAAAGATGGAAAAGTTATAGTCACCTTTAAAAATGTTGCACCTGGACAATATGCATTATTGGCTTTACACGATGAAAACGATAACAAACGTATGGATTTTGAACCTAACGGGATGCCATTAGAATCTTATGGTTTATCCAACAATCCAATGCTAATGGGACCTCCAACTTTTACCGATGGAAAATTTGAAGTCACTGACAAAAATGTAGATGTGACTATAAAATTCTAACAAAATATCAATCAATCAAAAAACAAAAAGGAGCACGAATCAAAACGTGCTCCTTTTTTCAATCAATCAAAAACTAACTATTAATCAACGAATAGTTATACTGTTTCGTTTAGCCAAGCTTTCATCATCCAAACAGTTTTCTCTTGCTGAGCAATAAAACCACTCATCATGGCATTGGTTCCTTCATCTTCTGCATCGCTAGACTTATTCAAAATATCTCTTTCAATCTTTAACAATTCGGTTAAAGAATCAACAATTAACTTTACTGCATTTTTATCTTCTGAAACGTTTTTACCAACTGGTACTTTACCATAATTGGTGTAATCATCAAAGGTGTGTAAGGGTGTTTCACCAAGTGTTAATATACGTTCAGCAATCTCATCGACTTTCATATTGGCGTCATTGTAAAGTTCTTCAAACTTAACATGTAAATCAAAAAATGCTCGCCCTTTAATATTCCAATGAATACCTCTTAAGTTTTGATAGTACAACTGAAAATTCGCTAATAATGTGTTTAAATTTTCAGCTAACTGCTTCGCTTTTTTACTATCTAAACCTATACTATTTAACGTTGTCATAATCTATCCCTTTTTGTTCATTACAAATTTAATCTATTAAAAAGGTGTATTGGCATAAATTTTATTGATAGTTTTTATATCTTTATAGCCTAATACTATATCGATGACAATCACTCAATTATATTATGTTTTAGCAGTTGCTGAACATCAAAATTTCACGAAGGCAGCTGAAAAATGTTTCGTAACGCAACCAACCTTAAGTATGCAAATTCAGAAACTTGAAGACCAATTGGATATTCAGATTTTTGATAGAAGTAAAAAACCTATTGAATTAACAGAAATAGGTAAAAAAATTGTGACTCAAGCAAAAAACATTGTTAATGAAGCGGATAGAATTAAAGATATTGTCGATCAGCAAAAAGGGTTTGTTGGTGGTGAATTTAGATTAGGCATTATTCCGACGATTATGCCAACACTTTTACCAATGTTTTTAAAGTCCTTTATTAAACGTTATCCAAAGGTAAAACTGAAAATTGAAGAATTAACGACAGACGAAATAATTCAGCGTATCAAAGATGGACATTTAGATGCTGCTATTGCCACGACACCTTTAGAAAACGAATCTATTAAAGAGCGTCCTCTATTTTATGAACCTTTTGTGAGTTACATCCCGAAAGGTCATCGTTTATATGAAAAGAAAAAAATTGATGTCTCAGATTTAGAAATAGAAGATATGCTATTACTAGAAGATGGTCATTGCTTTAGAGATGGTGTAATAAACTTATGTAAAACGTTTAAACAACATGATGACGATAAATTTCAGTTAGAAAGTGGAAGTATTGAAATGCTCGTAAAACTTTCTAACGAAGGATTAGGCATGACCTTGCTCCCTTATTTGCATACCTTAGACATTAAGGAAGCAGAAAAATCGAACTTACATCACTTTAATGAACCAACTCCAGCAAGGGAAGTAAGCATCATCTATCACAAAAGTGAATTAAAAATGCAAATTATAGAAGCTTTACACTCCGTAATTTCAGGGATTATACGAGGTGCAATAGCCTTTCAAAATGTTAATATTATTAGTCCATTAGCTAAATAAAAAAAGCGACTTTAAAAAGTCGCTTTTTTTTATGGTTTTAAATAGATTAAACATTGATTTAATTCTGGGTTCTGTTGTATTAGAGAATTAATGAAAATTTTTAGCTCTTCAATTTCATAGGGTAATAAACGTTGAAGTGCTTTTTCTAGTTCTCTACAGAACAACGTTGCGTCAAAACTGACTTTTTTAAGTACTGTTTTCGTGTACTCAAACATTGCTCTTGCCATAAGTTACTTAGGTTTTATTGGTAAATAATAAAAAGTAAAATTGTTTTATAGGCTAAAAGTTTATTATTATCTAACTCTAAATTTAGTAAAAAATTTGATTGAAAATTAGTTTTGTATAAACTTTAACAGCCACTTTTAACTAAGACCCTGAAAATGAAATAGTTTTTAATTTTAATTTTTAAAACCTATTATCACCATCCAAAATATCACCTAGCCCACCCAAAATACTACCTTCACCTCTATCCTTTCCTCCTCCTCTTGGTGCTGAAGCCAAGACACGACCTGCTAATCTACTAAATGGTAAAGATTGAATGTAAACCGTTCCTGGACCTTGTAATTTTGCGAAGAATAATCCTTCTCCACCAAAAACAGTGTTTTTTATGCCTCCAACAAATTCAATATCATAGTCTACATCTTGAGTAAAACCCACTATACAGCCAGTATCTACTTTTAGAATCTCTCCTGCTTGTAATACTTTTTTTGACATGGTTCCTCCAGCATGAACAAAGGCCATACCATCGCCTTCTAGTTTTTGCATAATGAAGCCTTCGCCACCAAATAAGCCACGACCCAGTCGTTTGCTAAACTCAATTCCAACACTTACACCTTTGGCTGCGCATAAAAAGGCGTCTTTCTGACAAATAAACTTGCCTCTAAATTCAGTTAAGTCAACTGGTATAATTTTACCTGGATATGGTGATGCAAAGGAGACATTTCTTTTACCACTTAGCGTGTTGTAGAATGCTGTCATAAACAAACTTTCACCTGTGAGGATACGCTTTCCTGCACCAAGTATTTTACCTAGAAAACCTGAATCTTTTTGTGAGCCATCTCCAAAAATGGTTTCCATTTTTATGCCATCGTCCATCATCATAAAGCTTCCTGCTTCGGCAACGACACCTTCTTGTGGATCCAATTCTATTTCCACATATTGCATTTCTTCGCCGTAAATTCTATAATCTATTTCGTGTGCGGTCATATTTTATGTTTTTTGTTGATTTGATTATATGTAGTTCTGTTTCTGAATTTGTTACAACTAACTTTTAACTTTAAGTGTCCACTCAAAATTAAATTCAGACACTTGAATTCCTTCTGAATTAACACCAACAGAGTTTAACCAGATTGTTTGCCCTTCTCCTGTTTCAATTGTTTTAGCAATTGCCTTATCGACTTCCAAGCCTTGCTTGCAAGTAAAAGTAATACGTCCTGTTGCCTTTTTAGTAAATGAGGCTTTATTATTTAATACCAACATGGATATATTTTTTCCACTTTGCTGAATTTTATCCATAACCAAAGCTCCTGTTGTGAGTTCTGCAGCCATACCTTGCACAGCCCAAAACATAGATTTAAAAGGGTTTTGGTTAATCCATTTATACTTAACAGACACTGTACAAGATTCGTTAGAAATCGTTTTTACACGAACTCCTGTTAGAAAAACTGCAGGAAGTTTAAATATGTTGAAAGTGTTAATTTTTCTGGGTGTTAGCTTCATTTTATTGAGAGTTTTGGCAAAACTATTGAAAATAAACGATATATCAATTTGTTAAATTTATGTTAATTTTTAGTACTTTGTATTGCATAATACCTTCTTTTAGATATATATTTGCATAAGAAACTATTATATGTTTTAAATTATGTTATCAAACCACCATAAAAATGTTGCTGCAGTTATACACTTATCTGCGTTATCTAAATTCATATTTCCATTAGGTAATTTTATCATGCCTTTAATTTTTTGGACGATGAATAAGGATAAATCTGAATTTGTAGATAAGCATGGCAAGCAAGCCATCAACTTTCAATTAAGTATTTTACTGTATACTTTTTTAATTGGTTGTATAACAATACCTCTATTTTTATTTGGAGTGCTAAATCATATAGATTTTCCAGAGTTTTGGCAAGCTTATGATTTTGACTTTGATTTTCACCTTTCAAGTCATGATAGTTATAATGTCATTATATTTTCAATTTTAGCAGGCCTATTAGTAATAGCAGCTTTTGTTTTAGAAATTATTTTCATCATTATAGCAACAAGTAAAGCCAATCAAGGTGAACCCTACAAATATCCATTAACAATCAATTTTTTAAAATAAAATAATCATCAATCAATCGATCAATCATCAATCAAAAAATGAACAGTTATTTTAACCTTAAATTCTAATATCATGAAACCTTATCAATTTGATGGTATTAGAAAAAATACAAAAATGAACACATGAAGATAGAAAACACAAAAGCACAAATGCGTAAAGGCGTTTTGGAATATTGCATACTATCGGTCTTAAAAGACGACGATGCTTATGTTGCAGAAATCCTGGACACTTTAAAAGACGCAAAGATGCTAGTTGTTGAAGGCACGATTTATCCGTTGCTTACTCGCCTTAAAAACGCAGGCTTACTCAACTATCGTTGGGAAGAATCAACATCTGGACCTCCAAGAAAATATTATGGTCTTACCGAAACTGGTAAACTATTCTTAAACGAGTTAAATACTACTTGGAGTGAATTACAAAACGCAGTTAACTTAGTAACAAGAGAAAAAACAACAAAAAAATGAATAAAACAGTCAATATAAATTTAGCAGGTACATTTTTTCACATTGATGAAGATGCATACCAAAAGTTGCAACGCTACCTTGAGGCTATTAAACGTTCATTTACAGACTCACAAGGTCGAAATGAAATATTAGCTGATATTGAAGCTCGTATTGCCGAACTTTTTAATGAGCGTGTTGAAAACGACAAGCAAGTAGTCTCTATTAAAGAAGTTGAACAGGTTATTACCATTATGGGGCAACCTGAAGACTATATGGTAGATGAGGAAATTTTTGATGATGAACCGAAAAGGACTTACACATCTTCAAGAACAAGTTCAACTAGAAAACTATACAGAGATACCGAAAGCGCATACATTGGAGGTGTTTCCTCTGGTCTAGCTCATTATTTTGATGTAGATCCGTTATGGATTCGAATTGCTTGGGTTATCCTATTCTTTGGATTTGGTACAGGTTTCCTTGTTTATATCTTATTATGGATATTAATGCCAGCAGCTGAAACAACTTCAGAAAAATTGGCAATGTCGGGAAAGCCAGTTAACATTACTAATATAGAAGAAAAAGTAAAAGAAGGGTTTAGTAATGTTAAAGAAAGTCTTGATGGTGTAGCAGACAAAGTAAAAAATGGAGACTATAATAAAGCAGGTGACAAAATTAAAAACACCTCTCGCTCCTTTTTTGATGCCCTTGGAAGCGTAATCATGTTTTTCTTTAAGATTTTCGCCAAGTTTATCGGCATTATCTTAATCATCGTTGGTGCTACAACATTAATAGCTCTAATTGTTAGTTTACTTTCAGTTGGTGTGGTAGATCTATTTCACTTTGATGGTATAGATATGGCTCATACCTTCTACTCGTCAAATTTACCAATTTGGGTCGTGTCACTCTTAGTTTTATTTGCTGTTGGAATTCCGTTTTTCTTCATCTTTATTTTAGGATTGAAAATATTAGTGAACAACTTAAAATCTATAGGCAGAACGGCAAACTTTACGCTATTGGCGCTTTGGTTGGCATCTATTGTAACATTAGCCATTTTTGCAGCCAAAGAAGTTGCTGAATTTTCAAGAGAAGGTGAGTTTACGGATACTATAGAGCTGAATGTCAAGGCAAATGACACATTATTTGTAGAAATGTTAAACAACGAAAAGTATGCACGTAATGATTACAGACGTAATGACTTTGATATTGTATTTACAGATGATGATATGAAACAAATTTACTCGTCAAATGTGAGATTTTCAGTAAGGTCTACCAACGATTCTGTGGCTTATCTAAAAGTTGTGAAAAATGCCAGAGGCAGAACATATCAAGATGCTAGAGATAGAGCTCAAGAAATTGATTATAATTTTAATTACAGTTCTGGAAAGTTAATGTTAGACAATTATTTTTTAACAAATGCAGACAACAAATTTAGAGATCAAGATGTGAGAATTACATTATATATGCCTGAAGGAAGTGTAATCTATTCAGATGAAAGCACTCGAAATTTTAGAAGTTGGAGATACACATCAGATATTATATCTCATGGTAAAGAAAATCATTATCTAAAAGTAAGATATAATGATGCTGATTGTTTGGACTGTGATGATAGTGACTCCATAATAGAAATAAAAGACGAAGATGCTTCTTTTGAAATGAATAGAGACAAAATTGAATACAAAGATGGTGAAGTTAAAGCCACAATTGATTCTTCTGGGATAAGTATTAAATCGAACGATAATTAAGATGAATAAAGAAATCATTCCTTTAGTATCATTTATAATTGCTGCAGCTTTAAGCCTATCATGTAATTCAGAAAAAAAAGAATCATTAGATGAAATTAAAAGCTATAAACCAGTTGATATTGCTCTACAAAATAAAATAGAAGAGTTAGATAGTATTTTTTTTACAGCATATAATACTTGTGATTTAAATCAACAATCTGAATTAATTTCTGAAGATATTGAGTTTTTTCATGATAAGGGTGGACTTTCAACCTCCAAATCTGATATTATGGAAGCCATGAAAAATAACATCTGTGGAAAAGTTACACGTGAGTTAATAAAAGGAAGTATTGAAGTGTATCCAATTCATAATTATGGTGCTGTGCAAATTGGCTATCATAAGTTTTTTAATAATGAAGAACCAAATGCCATTTCAAATCCGAGTAAGTTTATTACTATTTGGAAGAATGCAAATGACACCTGGCAAATGAGCAGAATTGTAAGTTTACATTAACCATATTACAATTCAGAAACAAGATTCTACAGTTCAGAAGAAAAGAAACTGTAAAATTTTAAAAAAGATAGATATTTACTAAAGAAAATTAAAAATCAATCAAACTATGACAACTATATCAAAATTTATCACAGCCCTAATTATGAGCCTTTTACTAGTTTCATGCCAATTCAATGGAGACTTTGGTTTTGGAGTTAGAGGAAATGGAAATGTTGAAACTGTTGAGCGTTCTATTGACGACAATTTCAGTGAAATAAGCGTAAGTCGAGGACTCGATGTCTATTTAACACAAGGAGACAATGTTAGTTTAATTGTTGAAGCAGACGAAAATTTACATGATATCATCATTACTGAGGTTGAAAATGGTGTTCTAAAGATCACAACAGATGAGAACATCTCATTTTCAAAATCAAAAAAAGTAATGTTGACGTTTAAAGATGTATCCAAAATAAAAGCAACAAGCGGAAGCGATGTGTTTTCCACCAACACTATTATCGCAGATAATCTAGAGTTAACCACAACAAGTGGAAGCGATATGGAAGTTGATATTAACGTGCAAGTAGCAGATTGCAGATCTACAAGTGGTAGTGACCTTAGAGTTTCTGGCAAAACAAACAAATTATATGCTGAAGCAACTAGTGGCAGCGATATTAAAGCAGGTAATTTAAAAGCAAAAATTAGTGAAGCCAGAGCAACGAGTGGAGCTGATATAACATTAAACACTTCAGAAGAGCTTTATGCAAAGGCTACAAGTGGTGGAGATATAAAATACTCCGGAAATCCAGAGAGAGTGACGAAAAAAGACGGTGTTTCTGGAAGTATAAGAGAACAATAACCAATCAATCTTATGCTCTGAGAAGAGCATTTCAACCAATCATGTTTTGACCATCTCAAGCATTTTTAAATGCTTCGGGATGGTTTTTTATTTAATAGGTTTAATTTTTAAATCTAAATTAATTTCGATAGCATCGTCGACAACTACCAAGCCTAACATTTTTTTTGGAGGTTCTAAATTAAAATCACTTAAATTCAATTTCAAACATCCTGTTGCATTTATATTATTGGTTTGGTTCACATCTAACCAAATACTATATAGTTTTGAACATCCAGCTAAACTAATATTTAATAAAGCAATATTTTCATTTGGGTTTTTTGGATTTATTATAATTTCCTTTAAATCCAATGCAATATTAGGATAACGTTCGGTTTTCAACATCTCCAGAAAGTCACTATTCATCATCCTGCTACCACAATCGAAACATTCATTTGCTAAACTTAAATTAGCATCTTGAAACTTTATTTTGTTACTATCTTTTTGATAAAGAGCCTTAACTTTTGAGTTAATATCACTAAAAACTAAATTACAATTAAATTCGTTTACATTGGTGGAACCTGCTATCCCTAACTCACTGTTTCCTTCTATTAGAAATTCAGCTGTTTTAAAACCAGAATTATTGGTTGAAAAACCAAGCATTAACAAACAAATAAAGCTTAATATTACATTTTTCATGACTCTACAAACTACAAATTCGCGATTAATTTAATAAGACTAAACGAGTTTTAAAAATATACTTAAAATTAATTAAGAAGATTCAAAACTCGTTTAGAATAATAATTACATAAATAATTAGTCTAGAAACTTATTACAGCTTCTGCCATTAGGCCTTTAAATTTACCTTCATCAAAAATACTGGTATCATTATAGCCATCATGTTTTTGGTTGACATACTCTAATTTCATAAGAATATTTTTAGTCATAAACCAACCAGCTCCTAATTGAAATCTAGTTATTTCAATATCGTCACCATTTGCCTCTTCAGCATCTACTTTATTATAACGAGTTCCGATATAAAAGTTCTCCGTAGTTCCAAATCTATATATAAGTTCACCAGCAAACTGTTTTGCAGTTCTCTCATCAGTTTCACTATCAGCTTTACCTTTTGCTGTTTCAATAGTTCCAAAAAACTCTAATCCTTTATATTTGATGAAAGGGTTAAACATTATTGCAGTGATTTTATTTCTTAAATTAGGATTGTAGCGTCCTGATCTAAAATTTGATCCAGCACTTGCATCTTCATTCTCTAAAACTAGATAATATCTAGAGCCTGTTCTATCTGCAGAATACAAATAAGAGCTTCTAACTTGTCCTGTATTATATATTGATCCAGTTAATCTAAATCTAAAATCATCATTAATTTGTTTGTCATAACCCAACTTTGCTAAAAATGAAGCTCCACCTGTATCTGGGTTATCTACGGCTTGATTTAATTTACCATTAGTAAAACCAACCATTCCAATAAATCCATTTCTTTGATAGTAAAGTTCTGCACCAACTTCAGTAGTAAATGCATCCATAATTAAGTTACCTAC
>CAZRDG010000048.1:0-11527 GCA_964598775.1 uncultured Lacinutrix sp. | reverse complement strand
CATCGCCATTTACATTACTTATGTCGTAGCTTTTATTTTATATGAGACTATTACATCAGGGTTTTTTGATGTTCCTATATTTTTCCATCTTCAAATTCTAGTTATTGTTCTAATGGTGTTTTATGTTGCCTATATAACCTATGTTCAACCAGAAATATTTAAAGGCGAAGTGAAATTGGTGGACCCAATTGGATTATTTAAATATAAATCTTCGGCTTTAACACCATCTTTATCTTTAGAGTTAAAAGAGGAGCTCTTAAACTTGCTTAATAAAGATAAAATATATAAAGAAAGCGGTATTAGCTTAGATCTACTTTCAGAAAAACTTGGTACTTCAAGACATAATACTTCGCAGGTTATTAATGAGCATTTTAATATGAATTTTTATGAATTGATGAACAAATTCAGAATTGATGAAGCTGTTGAATTAATTAAAAATGAAAAAGATAATAATTTAACAATCATTGATATTGCCTACAAAGTTGGTTTTAATAATAAAGTTACTTTTAATAAATCGTTCAAAAAAGCGCTTTCGGTTACACCATCAGAATATATTAAATCTTTAAATTCTGAGGAATAAAGTATTTATTAATAACTTTAACTCAATTCAAAAACCTTTTGCGATGAAACTAAAATCAACAATTTTTATAATTACGCTTCTTTTCATGAATATGTCTAACTCTCAAAATAACACATTGCCATATTACGAAATACCAGACTATCCTTCAGAATACAATGAAGGTACAGTTGTGGCGAGATTGATTGATGGATTAGGATTTAGATATTATTGGGCCACAGAAGGTTTGCGAGCTGAAGATCTGGCTTTTAAGCCTAGTGATGATGCAAGAACTACAGGAGATACTGTAGATCATATTTTGGGTCTTACTAATGTTGTTTTGCACTCTGCATTAAAAAAAGTGAATGAACCTATAGATACTGAAGGCATTAGTTTTGATGAAAAGCGAGCTTTAACCTTAAATATGTTGAAACAGGCTGCTGATATTTTTCGTTCTGCAGATGATTTAAGTCAATTTAAAATTGTGTTTAAAGGCAAAAACGGAAATACAGAATATCCTTTTTGGAATCAAATCAATGGACCAATCGCTGACGCTTTATGGCATTGCGGACAAGTGATTACGCACAGAAGATCTTCAGGAAATCCTTATAACTCCAAAGCCAGTGTGTTTACTGGAACAGTTAGAAATTAGTTTGTTTTAGCTTTGATTCAGCAATAATTATAGTGATAATACCAAGTGTGTAAGCCACTAAATCAGTAATATGAAACGTGCTTCCTAATACTGTTTTCGCTAAGGTGTTGTCATGTAAATTCAACCATTCTAAAAATGGTGTGAGTTGTAAAAATTCAATTATAAAAGAGATAAAGAGCACTATAATAGCCATGGTTATAGGCTTTATGTTTATAAAACTCTTAAGCAAACAATACAAAAGAATAACCACTAAAAAATCACCAAACGTATGACGAATAAATCCTGTTTTCAGAAAATAAGCAATGCATACTTCTATTAAGAGTATAATAATAAATAATACGAAGTATGTACTTTTAAATGTCATTTAATAGGCCAGTCTAGTGTTTGTAATGTCTAACAATTTTATTTGGGTTTTATACTGATGAGGTAGGAGTAAGGCTTTAAACATCCAATCCAATTGTAAATGTCTGCTCCATTTGTAAACTGCAATTAAAGGCTTTAAAATAGGTTTTCTTTTAAAAGAAAGTAAATTATAAACTTCATTAGGAACTAACAGCTTTTGCGTTTCTAATAACACTTGATATCTTAAAAACCCTAAATGCATATGATACTGCTTATATAAATCAGAGGTATAATTACTATGCTCTAAGTTTTCTTTAAGATGATTGTGCCTCATGGTTACCCATTCATTGAAGGTTTTTGGCAAACCTTTTATATTCATACCAAAGCCGACATTGTAAAACACATTAAAGACTTCTTCTTTTTCATTTAAGGTGAGTTTTCGTTCCAATAACTCATAAGCTCTAATGGAATAATCAATGAGCATGAAAAGCACATCTCTATAAGCCCAATCAGGAATGTTGTAACCACGTTTTGTTTCAACATTAGAGTGAATTTTAGTCATGGTGTCAATAGCATGTTTAGCACTTTCTTTATCAGAAAACACAATTTGTCTTGCATACGAAACAGTAGTGAACAATCTGTCAATAGGATCTGCTGGTAACTTTCCTGTAAAATACAACCAATCTACTGACTTGTTAAGTGCAAACTCAGCTGAAGCACCAGCAAAAATGAAGAGGATAGTGTCACTCTTTCCCCAAATTTCCCTGACTATGGAGTCTTTATTTACAAAGTGCTGTTTACTCATTTTATTTCAATTTTCTCACCTAAAAACTTGGGCTGCTTTCCTATTATGATGTCCAATACGGCTTTAGTTCTTGCTAAATATTCGCGAAATGCAGTGTAACGTCCATAATCACTTGAAACATCTTTAGCATTAAAACCAATAGCCTTTATATCAAACTTTTCAGCAAGGTAAATAGCGCGTTCATTGTGAAATTTCTGGGAAATAATTGTTATGGACTCTTGACCAAATACTTCTTTTGCTCTTACCATAGAATCGAGGGTTCTGAAACCAGCATAGTCCAAAAATATTTTATCGGCTGGAATACCTAATTTAACGAGATCTTCTTTAAAAACGAATAGTTCATCATTAGAAGTTAGATTGTCACCACTTGCTAAAATGAAATCTACTTTTTTAGCTTTGAATAATTGAGCAGCCGCTTCTAATCTATACTGATAATACAGATTAATTAATCCATTTGATACGAATTTTGGTGTTCCAAGTACAATGCCAACTTTGTTTTTTGGGATTTGTTTTGTATTAGTAAAGGTCTTTTGATCAGCATTATTTGTGATGATTTTATTTGGAACATAAATGCTGATTGTAATTAGAAAGATTAATGTAATTATAAGTTTGATGAGTTTTTTCATTAAGCTTTTTTAGTTTTCCTATTAACTTAAAAGATAGTTTATTTATTATAATTTAAGTTGAATATGCTAACTGTTCATTTGGTTTTGATTTTTTGGGTTTGGCGAACCACATCCAAGAGTGAAGTGTGGATATATAAGCCGAAACAAAAAAACTTATTGCAAAAGTATCTGTTTTAGTTTTATAAATGCCGTAACTGCATAAGCCAAATATTAGTATGGCATATATTGGGAAATAGGTTTTAAAAATTTGTTGCCTGTTAAACCCTTCTGAAACCGAAAACCAAAATATTGGACAAATGGTTAATAATATAACAATTGCACAACAAAAATATATTGGGATTAATGATAGAAAAACAAATGGAATGTAATCCCAATTAAAATCATAGGTAAGATTAATAACCCAAAATGTACTCATTGCCAAAAGTGAAGACTTTCCTATATTACTTAAAATATTCATTATTCCTTGAAGTTTTAGATATTGTTTTTAGCTCAAAATTAGAATAAGTGTATTCTTGCCAATTGCGACTATTCAATTTATATACAAAGTTTCGATGTTTGGTAATTATCCTATTACTTAGGTTTGAGCTAAGATTATTTGATTTTCTGTATTCATTAAGCAATACAGCATTATTATCTGACAAATTAATCAGGTAATTGAGGTCTAATGATTGAGCATGATTGATGTTATATTTTGTTATGGAATTGTCCCAATTAACAATGCTTAGAATCATTAATAATACAAAGGCTATTTGTGTATTTATTCTAAATAGAAACCAAAGATTTTTAACTTTTGAAACTTTTAAAAATGTAGTGATTAACCCAATCAGAGTTAGAAAAAGATACACGTTAACTCCAATTCGTTTATAGGTTAGTCCAAACGCAGTTATATAATTATAGTTTTTAGCTGCAATTAGTATAACGAGAATTGTATTTAAAATTATCCATGTAAAAGCTAGGTTTTTAAGTATTTTATTATGCTCATAAAAGTTTAGGTTTCCTCTAAAAAAGTAGAGTATTATCACAATTGCAATTACTATTGAAGCTATTAAGGCATTTATTCCATTATGGACTTGACCTGAAAGAACATGAGCTTCAGTCCATTTTGTGTTCAGCGAAATAATATCTGTAGTTAAATAGAAAACAATAAGAATGTTGAGTAATAGCAATAGCGTAGTACCTAATTGTTTTTCTTTTACTAAAATTTCGGTCGAAAAGGTTTGATTTTGCTCTAAGATGTTTCCAGTTTGTAGGTCTTTATTTGTAGCCAAATCAACTTGTACAGGACTAAAAATATTACTGAATAAGTAATAACCTAAAACTGTAAATAATATCCATTTTAGATTAATGAAACTTAAATCAATTTTTGAAATCAGATCGCTAAAAATTGGATTCCCATTTCTGTAAAGCACAATGAAAACAGTAATAAACGCCAATGGAATACCAACTAATTTAACTAAATGTAGTACATCGATGTCCTTTTTGATAGTTTCTTTGTCGTCATTGTCTATTTTGTTTAAAGTCCTATGAATGTAACCTGCAATGCTAGTGTAGATGCCATTATACCATTGCACATATATTGACGATTTTGATTCTTTCACGCTTCCTACTAAAGTTATAAATGCTAAAACATTTGCAAGAATTGATAAACTTGTATGTTGGATAAACACCAATGCAGCGGTAAGGAGATATAAGAGCGTATAAATTATGGTTGTTTTATTTCTGAATTTTTGTGTATTGCTAACCAACAATATAAGAATACTAATAATGCTAAAAATTGAAAGATTCACCCCAATTTTTTGATTATAAAATAAAGTGCTAAATAAGATAGAAGCAATTATAATTGTTATATGTTTCATATTGATTAATATTTCACTTTGAATTTCAAAGTAGATTGATAAATTTTTTTATTTCTGTTTATTAATAATGCGTTCTAATGCATTAATATGTTCTTTAAAAGCAGTTGTTCCAACTTTTGTTGCACTGTAACGCGTGTTTGGTTTTCTGCCAATAAACTGCTTTTCAATGTTGATGAACTCTTCTTTTTCCAATGCTTTTAAGTGACTTGCTAAATTTCCATCTGTAGCATCAAGTAACTCTTTCAGTGTATTAAAATCGGCATACTCATTCACCATTAAAATAGACATGATGCCTAATCTAATACGATGATCAAAAGCTTTATTTATGTTTGTAATTAAACCCATAATATGTCCTGTAAAAACAGGATTCTCATTTTTGATTGCATTTTAATTTTTGGTATTTTCATAAGCTTCTAAGCATTTATCTAAAGACTCTCCGTTTTTGTGAATGCATTCGCAAAACTCAAATCCTTCAGATTCATTTATAGTATTTGCAAATTCCTTTTTGCAATCTGATAATGAATTTCTAGGCATTACTTCATATCCAAAACTAGCAAAAGCAATAGTTAGTAAAATGGTAACAATGACTCCTGCTGAAAACAGAAATGGAAATTTTGCGCTGTATTTCTTTGGTTTCTCGATTAGTCCAAGATTTGAGAATTGTTTCAATGGTATAATATATCTTAACCTGTCATAATTCCATACTAAGAGATACAAATTAGCTAGAACCATTAAAGGTGAAGTTACAATTGAACCTTCAAAGCGAACAGCATATGAGAGTAACCAAATATTTACAATAATTGGAAAGTACAATAATGCTCCTAAAGTAACAGTTCTAGGTATTAATAACAAAACAGCAGCAACCACTTGGGCAATGCCAATGATTGTATAATAATAGCCAGTGTGGTGTAATGCTTCCAAATATGCGCCCATTGGATGATTCACTGATAAGCCGCTAGCGAATCTTTCACCAACAATTTTCACTATTCCAGCAAATATAAAAGCATAAGCTAATGTTAAACGACAAAAGATTGAAAACAACCAATACCATCGATTTCCCTTGATGTTGATATAAAATTTTTCAAATGTTGATATTGAGCTCAATTGATTGTTGCTTTTAATTTATTTTCTATCATATTTAAAATGCATCAAAGCTCCATAAATAATATGGCAAACACCAAAACCTAACGTCCAAAAGAATAGACCATAACCTAAAAAATATACAGAGGCAAGACCTATTATAATCATGGTTATACCAAAATAACGAATGTAGCCTAAGGTGTATTTGCTGGCATTTACAAGAGCAAGTCCATAAAACACGAGAGTGAGAGGAGCAACAAAAGCATATATTTCCTTTTCAATTAAAAACAAAACAAAGAATCCTCCAGTTGCTAAGGGAATTAAAAAGTTTATTAATAAACGTTTAGAAGCCGAATTCCAAAAACTTTCATTATGAGATTTTGCTTTTACCCAACTTAGATAAATGCCAGTAATTATTGACAACGTAACAACGACAAAGGCTATAATTGCTACATTTATGATGTCTTCTCCGTCCAGAACTAAAGTTTTATATCCATCTTTTGATATCACATTGTCTCTATAAATAATGGAATAAGCCATATAAGCTCCAATAAGCGCATAGAATCCAGCCAATATGCCAGACAATCCACTAAGTGACATAAATCGTGACGATTTATTCATGAGATGCTTTATCTCGTTGAGGTCTTTTAGATAATCTTTTGATTTCATATTAAAAGTACTTTGTAAAACAAAGTAAATAAAACTAATTCATATCTACAACAAATATTTTGTTAAATAATTTTAATAGCCAATTGCTGCACCTTCAGGTCTTGAAGAGTCTGATGCACCTGTTATGATTCCTGTTTCAGGATTTATAGTAATCCCCATAAGTGCACCTAAACCTCTACTTGAACTTAATGTATGCCCCATTTTCTCTAACGCTTTTCGAGTATCTGGCGACATTAAATGTTCTTCAAAAGAAATGACGTCTGGTGACCATTGATGATGAATTTTCATGGCTTCAATAGCTTTATCAATGCGCATATTAAACTCTAAAACATTCAAAGTAGTTTGAAACACAGTATTGATAATGGTTCGTCCTCCAGGACTTCCTATAATTAAATAAGGTTTACCATCTTTGGCCACAATAGTAGGAGTCATGCTTGATAGCATACGTTTTTGTGGTGCTACTAAGTTAGGTTTTGTTCCAATTTGCCAACCTGAGGTTGTAATTCCAGGAACAGGATTGAAATCTCCCATTTCGTTATTGAAAATAAAACCAAGTTCTGTAGAACCCATTTTCACACCATAACCATTTTCGAGTGTATAAGTCAGAGAAATGGCATTTCCATCTTTATCAATGACTGAAAAATGTGTGGTGTTTGTGCCATCATATATTTGGCCAAATTTTGTAGAATCGCTTACAGAGGCTCTTTCCATGTTTAGATTTGCAAATCGCTTTTTAGCATGTTCTTTAGAGATTAACCAATCAATTGGCATATCTAAATTAAAATCTGGATCTCCTAAAAATTCAGCTCTATCAGCAAAAGCTCTTCTCATGGCTTCAGCTACAATATGTACGTATTCGGTCGAGTTAAATTCGACATTATCCCAATCAACCAATTCCATAAGGTTCATCATTTCAATAAGTGCAACACCACCAGAACTAGGAGGAGGCATACCATAAATATCATAACCTTTGTATGTTCCTTTTATTGGTTTGCGTTCTATGGCATCGTATTTTTCTAAGTCTTCAGTGGTAATAATGCCACCATTAGCTTTCATATAATCTTCAATTTTTTGAGCCACTTCACCCTTGTAAAAACCATCACGTCCATGATCTCTAATTTTTTTAAGTGTATTGGCTAAGGCTTTTTGTTTCCAGATTTCATTAGGTTGTGTAACTTCTCCATTTTCATTATTAAAATAAGTTGCCATGAAAGGATATTCTTCGGCAATTCCGCTGAAATAATTGGCAGCGCCGAACAAATCCCAATTGAACGCAAATCCATTTTCAGCTAAATCAATGGCTGGCTGTACGAGATCTTTCCAAGGAAGTTTGCCGTATTTCTGATGTGCTAAATATAAACCTGCAACAGTTCCTGGAACACCAACGGCAAGTAAACCTTTATGGTTACTGTTATCTTTAATATTACCATCTTCATCTAAAAACATGGTTTCTGAAGCCGCTAGAGGTGCTTTTTCTCTAAAATCTATAGTTGTGGTTTCGCCCTGTGCATTCATAAACACCATAAAACCGCCACCTCCAATATTACCAGCCGTTGGATGTGTTACTGCAAGAGAAAACGCAGTTGCTATTGCTGCATCAACAGCATTACCACCTTGTTGTAAAATATCTACTCCTGTTTGTGAGGAAATTTTACTAGCAGACACTACCATGCCGTTTTTGGCATATGATTGAGCCTTAAGCTGAGTAAAATTAAAAAGTAAACTCAATACAATAAATAGGTAAACAGTTTGCTTAAAGAGTAATTTCATAATAGCTGGTTTTGTTAAGATTTAAATGTAGTTTAAAATATTAAGTTTTTACTGGGAATGATTTACGAAAATGGCGAAAAAATTTAATCATTCAAGTTGGTTTAATTCTATGTTAATTTTTGATTTCAATTCATCTGCTTTGGTTTTAAGTATAGTGGCAAAAGCATATTTAGCCTCCCAATGAAAAGCATAACGTGATAAAGTATTAACCACAGTTCTGTTGGCAGATAAAACCGTAAAATCATAGGTAAAAAGAGCATTTCTTAAGGAGCTACTTTCATTAAATTTAAGGAATGGATCTAGAAATTCTGATTGGTTGACCTTGGTATTAAGCTCAGCATATATGTTCGCAGTGTTGTGATGCACTTTCAAATAATTTGCCACATCTTTTCGTAAAGATTTGTTGTAAATAAGATTTAGTTGTCCGGAGCTTTTCATTTCTTCATAACTAGTAATTTCTGGTAGTTGTCTATTGAGCCTGAAATAATTTCCAAGTGCAAAATCAAGTATTTTAAGTGTAGAGTCGTTAGCAATGCCATGATCTAATATTTTTGTGGCACTATTAATTTGAGATTTAACAGTTGCTGCCCAATTAATATCAGCTTCTAATGAAGCAATCACCATTTCAAGGTCATTGATAAGTTGCTCATGATAAAAAACAGATTGATCTTTTTCTTTTCTGTGCTCATTCCAATTGTTAATTTGTAATGCTATAAGAATTCCTATTACAACAAGAATAATTTCACCAATAGCATATTTAAAGTATTTAGACGTTTTATTTTCAGCAAGTAGATTTTGCCTAATTGAGCGAAAGAATTTTAGCATCGAAAGTTAATTGTTTTCGAAGCAGATAAGCTTGATGTAGTTAGGACAAACTATTAATTATTAGGAATTCTAATTTACACATTTATTTTGAAAAGTAATTCTTTTATTTTTGAGGTATGAAACCAGTAGATAATTACTTTTTCAATCAACCTGAACCTTTTCAATCCATCATGCTATATGTGAGAGGTGTGATTTTAAAAACTTTGCCTGATGTGATTGAGCGCTATAGCTATAATATTCCGTTTTATAATATTGGAAAAAAACCTATGCTGTACCTCAATGTATTAAAAGGGAAAGATTACGTAGATGTGGCTTTTGTTCACGGAGTAGTATATGAAAAAGAATTCCCATTTTTACGAGATGATAATAAACGCAAACAAGTTCGTTCGATTCAACTTAAAACCATAGAAGATTTAGATGAACTTCAATTTGTTGAGTTGCTTAAAACAGCCGCAATTCAAACTCAAAATAATAATAGTTCTTGGTTTTTAGATAGTTAATTATAAACCGTTAACTGTTTTTCTAATGGCTACCAAATTGGTTAATAATTTTTCTAAGTTGTCTAAATGAAGCATATTGGCACCATCACTTTTTGCATTAGCAGGATCAAAATGCGTCTCAATAAATAAACCATCAACATTATTAACAACACCAGCTCTAGCAATGGTTTCTATCATATCTGGACGTCCTCCAGTAACACCAATGGTTTGGTTAGGTTGCTGTAATGAGTGAGTAACATCTAAAATAGTTGGTGCATATTGACGCATTGTTGGAATACCTCTAAAATCGACAATCATATCTTGATATCCGAACATGGTACCTCTGTCAGTAATCCAAGCTTTGTCATTTCCAGCATCTTTTACTTTTTGTACAGCGTGTTTCATGGCTTCAGGACTCATAAATTGTCCCTTCTTCAAATTAACAACTTTGCCAGTTTGTGCAGCTGCGACTAACAAATCGGTTTGGCGAACTAAGAAAGCAGGAATTTGTAATACATCCACATATTGAGCTGCCATTGTAGCGTCTGAAACTTCATGAATATCAGTAACTGTTGGTATATCAAATTTATCAGACACTTTTTTGAGAATTTCTAATGCTTTCTCATCTCCAATTCCTGTAAAACTATCGATACGACTTCTATTGGCTTTTTTAAAGCTGCCTTTAAAAATGTAAGGGATTTCAAGTTTATTGGTAATGTTGATTACTTTTTCGGCAATTCGCATTGCCATATCTTCGCCTTCTATAGCACATGGTCCAGCGAGCAAAAAGAAATTATTAGAATTTGTATATTTAATTTTTGGTACGTCTTGAAGCGTCATTGGCTTAAGTTTTTAAAGCCACAAAGATACACATTTAGAAGGTTCGCTTTATACTATTTCTAATAATCCAAAGCGACATTATAAAATTTGCTAAGACAAATCCACCACCAATGATTATAAATTGCTTCGTTTTAGTATTTAAGGAAATAATATCAAAAACATCTGATATGTAAGCTAATATTATATACGATGAAATACACACAAAAGTAATCCCTAAAGCAAAATTAAGTTTTTTGTTTGGCCTAATGAGTTGCCATAAAAAAGGAATACCGAATAATAAAATTGGATAAGCCAAAACCCCTTCTTGCCGGTTAGATTCTGTAAATAGATAAGCAATAACCGCAATAAAGTACAGGTAGGGAATTAAATTGGCGTATTTATTAATTAGTTTCATCTTTTTAAGATTTTATTCGCAGATAAAAAGACCTAGTATTTGTCAGCTATGGACTAAATATATGTATCTTAATTAATCTATACTAACTTAACGACAAAAAGAACCTAGTATTTTAATAAAAATGCTAAATAAAAAGAATTTAACACATTTAAATATGTTTACTGATAATGTAAAATTCATAAAATATAACGTACCTTTGCACGCTTAAATTAAACTAGCTATGGCTAATATTAAAAATATTGCAATAATTGCGCACGTTGACCACGGAAAAACAACCTTGGTTGATAAGATAATGTACCATTGTCAGTTATTTCGTGAAAACGAAAACACTGGTGATTTAATCCTTGATAACAACGACTTGGAACGTGAGCGTGGAATTACCATTACCTCGAAAAACGTTTCAGTTGTATATAAGGATACTAAAATCAATATTATTGATACTCCAGGTCACGCGGATTTTGGTGGAGAAGTAGAGCGTGTATTAAACATGGCTGATGGTGTGTTGTTGCTGGTTGACGCTTTTGAAGGGCCTATGCCACAAACTCGTTTTGTATTACAAAAAGCTATAGATTTAGGATTAAAACCTTGTGTTGTAATTAATAAGGTTGATAAAGAAAACTGTACGCCTGAAGA
>CAZRDG010000047.1:3863-11545 GCA_964598775.1 uncultured Lacinutrix sp. | reverse complement strand
AAATTACTGAATATCTTTGCTAAAACTAAAGCTCCTGCAGCAGTAAATAGCCAACCTAATAAACTAATACTTCCGTATTTTGCCAATGTTGCTGGCAATACAAAAATACCTGAGCCTATCATATTCCCAACAACTAAGGAGGTTGCGGTTATTAAGCCTATCTTTTGTGATTTCGATGCCATTTATTTAGTTTAAAAAGAGATAAGGTTTATTTACGTAAATTAGGAGCGACGTACGAATATACAATTATATTATTTTGATGAAGACATATCATATCCATCCAGATATTAAAAAAGCTGAAACACTTCCTGCTAAATTTTATAAAGATGCTGAAACTTTTGAAGATTTAAAAGAAGATGTGTTTCTTAAATCTTGGCAATTCATTGGTGATGAAAATTTAGTAAGACTGCCACAATCAGTTCACCCTTTTGTGCTATTAGATGGTTTTCTTACTGAACCAATGTTATTAACTCGTGATAAAGATGAACATATAAATTGCTTAACTAATGTATGTACACATCGTGGTAATGTTGTAGCCTTACATCCAGGGAAATCAAAAAAATTAACCTGTATGTATCATGGTAGACGATTTAATTTAAAAGGCGAGTTTGAGCATATGCCTGAATTTAATGAGGCTAAAGATTTTCCAAGACCATGTGATAATTTGCATCAATTCCCATTAAGAAAATTTGGACCATTACTATTTGCTGGCTTGAATCCATCCTTTGATTTTCAACAAGTGATTGACAAAATGAATGAACGTGTTGGTTTTCTGCCACTGGATGAATTTAGTTTAGATAATTCTCTATCGAAAGATTTCCTTGTACATGCACATTGGGCTTTGTATTGTGACAACTATTTAGAAGGATTTCACGTGCCTTTTGTACATGAAGATTTAAATGCGGTTTTAGATTATGGAAGTTATAAAACCGAAGTTTACCAGTATTGCAATCTTCAAATAGGTTATACTGATGAAGCTACAGAAGTTTTTGATTTACCTGAAGACCATATCGATTATGGAAAAAATGTTGCTGCGTACTATTATTGGGTATTCCCAAATATGATGTTTAACTTTTATCCTTGGGGACTTTCAGTAAATGTGGTTAAACCACTAGACATGAATCGCACAAAAGTCTCATTTATCTCTTATGTGTATGACCCGTCTAAGCTTGGCAAGGGAGCTGGAAGCGCCCTGGAAAAAGTAGAGCGAGAAGACGAATTTGTTGTTGAAAACGTTCAAAAAGGTGTTCGCTCTTCGTTTTATAAAGCTGGTCGTTTTTCACCAACAAGAGAACAAGGCGTCCATCATTTTCATACATTGCTGTCAAATTTTCTAAACGGTTAAAATTCTTCATAAAATCTTTAATGATTCGTTTTGCTTTAGTTAAATTTGAAGCTCAAAATTAAAGAACATGAAACCAGACTTATTTGAAGCTCCAGATTATTATAATTTAGATGAGCTTTTAACAGAAGAACATAAATTAGTGCGTGATGCAGCTCGTGATTGGGTAAAACGTGATGTATCTCCAATTATAGAAGAATATGCTCAAAAGGCTGAATTCCCAAATCAAATTATTAATGGATTGGCTGAAATTGGTGCTTTTGGACCTTACATTCCTATGGAATATGGAGGCGCTGGCTTAGACCAAATTTCTTATGGATTAATCATGCAAGAAATTGAACGTGGCGATTCTGGTGTACGTAGTACGGCATCGGTTCAATCATCATTAGTGATGTACCCAATTTGGAAATACGGAAACGAAGAACAACGTCAAAAATACTTACCTAAACTAGCTTCAGGTGAATGGATGGGTTGTTTTGGATTAACAGAGCCAGATCATGGCAGTAATCCTGGAGGCATGGTTACTAATTTTAAAGATAAAGGTGATCATTATTTATTAAATGGTGCAAAAATGTGGATTTCGAATGCTCCTTTTGCTCAAGTTGCAGTTGTTTGGGCAAAAGATGAAAGTGGTCGTATTCACGGTTTAATTGTTGAACGAGGTATGGAGGGATTTTCAACTCCTGAAACACATAATAAATGGTCTTTAAGAGCTTCTGCAACTGGCGAGCTAATTTTTGATAATGTAAAAGTCCCAAAGGAAAATTTACTGCCTAATAAATCTGGATTAGGAGCGCCACTTGGTTGCTTAGACTCTGCTCGTTATGGTATTGCTTGGGGAGCAATTGGAGCAGCTATGGATTGTTATGACACTGCGCTTCGTTATAGTAAAGAGCGAATTCAATTCGGGAAACCAATTGGACAATTTCAATTACAACAAAAGAAACTAGCTGAAATGATAACCGAAATAACCAAAGCACAATTACTAACTTGGAGACTTGGTGTATTGCGCAATGAAAATAAGGCCACCTCAGCTCAAATTTCTATGGCTAAACGTAACAATGTAGATATGGCAATTAATATTGCACGTGAAGCACGACAAATGCTTGGTGGAATGGGAATTACTGGAGAATATAGTATCATGCGTCATTCTATGAATTTAGAAAGTGTTATCACTTACGAAGGGACACATGATATTCATTTACTAATTACTGGATTGGATATTACAGGGTTGAATGCTTTTAAGTAATTTCAACAAAAACACATATTCTAAAAGCGAGTTTTATAACTCGCTTTTTTTATTGATATTTACATCATGTCATCCAAAAAACGATTAGATAGAGCTTATAAAAATGCAAAAGTCATCTCATTTGACGACTCAAGTAAGTTCATTCTATTTAGTGATTGCCATCGTGGTGACAACAGTTTCGCAGATGATTTCGCCAATAACCGCAACATTTATTTTCATGCCTTAAAGCATTATTATGCTGAAGGTTTCCAATATTGCGAATTGGGTGATGGTGACGAACTATGGGAAAACATATCCTTTCAACCCATTCTAGAAGCCCATAAAAACGTATACATGCTTATGAAATTATTTCATGAGCAAGAGCGATTACATATGATTTGGGGAAACCATGACATGGTGTATCGAAATCCTCATTATGTTGAAAAACACTTGTCTACCTATTTCGATGAAAAAATTGGTGCAGATGTTGATTTGTTTTGCAACATTCAATATCATGAAGGTATTGTCTTAAAACATTCTGAAAGCAATCAAGAGTTATTTTTAACTCATGGTCATCAAGCAGATTGGTGGAATTACACCTTTTGGAGATGGAGCAGGTTTTTAGTGAGAATCCTTTGGAAACCTCTCAATGTCATGGGAATTGCAGACCCAACGAGTCCAGCAAAAAACTACAAAGAACTTATTAAAGTTGAACGTAGAACCAAGAAATGGATTACCGAAAACAATAACCTTTTAACCATTGTTGGCCATACACATAGACCTCGTTTCCCTGAGCCAGGTGACATTGCTTTTTTTAATGATGGTAGTTGTGTGCATCCAAGAAGTATCACTGGAATTGAAATTGAAAATGGTTCTATTTCACTAATAAAATGGCAAATTGCAACAACTGATGACGGTACACTTAAAATAGTAAGAGTACTCTTAGAGGGTCCAAAAAAGTTGATTGATTATAAAACAGAGTAATTAACTCTCAGGAGCAAGCTCCACTTTCAAGCCATCCATATCCGGATTGATGTGAATTTGGCAGCCTAAACGAGAATTATCTTTTACATAAAATGCTTCAGATAACATGGCTTCTTCATCATCTTGCATTTCTGGCAACACATGATCCGACAAAACGTAACACTGACAAGACGCACACATAGCCATTCCACCACAAATCCCAATAGTACCTTCTGGGGCAAGTTCGTAAGCGCGAACTACCTCCATTAAGTTCATTGCCATGTCAGTTGGTGCATCAATGTTATGGGAAACACCATCTCTGTCAATTATTGTGATCTTAATATCTTGACTTTCTTCCACTAATCAATTTTTTTAACTACAGCCTTTGGCGCTTCTTTACGTGTTCCGTCAAATCCATCAATTCCGCTTACAGTAGTGTATTTCAAGACATACTTTTTCCCAGGATTTATAATTTGATATGCCGCTTGACACATCAACGTTGCTTCATGAAAACCGCAAAGAATTAACTTCAATTTTCCTGGATACGTGTTCACATCTCCTATTGCAAAAATACCTGGAATATTGGTTTGGTAATCTAATGCATTGTTTACTTTAATAGCATTCTTTTCGATCTCAAGTCCCCAATTTGCAATAGGCCCAAGTTTTGGCGATAGTCCAAAAAGAGGAATAAAATGATCACATTCAATTTCGTATTCTTTATCAATATGAATATTATCAGATTCTTTAACAACAACTGCTTCAACCTTATGATGCCCAACAATATTAATAACTTCCGCCGGCGTTATAAGCTTAATCTTACCTTTATTTTTTAGTTCCTGTACTTTCTCAACAGAATCTAAATGTCCTCTAAACTCATTTCGCCTATGAATTAAAGTCACTTCACTAGCAACATCACTTAAAAAAATACTCCAATCTAATGCAGAGTCTCCTCCACCAGCAATGACAACTCGTTTGTTTCTATAAATTTCTGGATCTTTAATAATGTATTCAACGCCTTTGTCTTCAAATGAGGCAATGTTCTCAATAAGTGGTTTACGAGGTTCAAAACTTCCTAAACCTCCAGCTATAGCAACTACAGGAGCTTGATGTTTTGTTCCTTTATTGGTAGTCACAACGAAGGTCCCATCTTCTTGTTTTTCAATAGTTTCAGCACGCTCTCCCAACGTAAAACCTGGCTGAAACTGCTTACATTGTTCCATCAAATTATCTGTGAGTTCTCCTGCTAAAATTTCAGGAAACCCAGGAATATCATAGATTGGTTTTTTAGGATAAATTTCTGAACATTGACCTCCAATTTGTGGAAGTGCATCAATTAAATGACACTTTAATTTTAGCAATCCTGCCTCAAAAACGGTAAATAATCCTGTAGGTCCAGCTCCAATAATAAGTATGTCGGTAGAAATCATTAAAAATTCAATTTATAGGCGTAAAAATAAAAGTTTTGGTTTTATGAAAATGTGATAAAAGTCACGTTAGGCTTCAATATTAATGACGCGCTCAATTTGTGGAGCATATTTTTTAATAGTCATTTCTACGCCAGATTTTAGTGTCATTTGATTTACACTACAACTCGTACAAGCACCCTCTAACTGAACTTTTACAAACTTATCATCCTCAATGGATAAAAGTGAAATATCACCTCCGTCACTTTGTAAAAACGGACGAATTTCGTCCAATGCTTTTTCTATATTTAACCTAAGTTCTTCTGTAGTCATAACTTATTTGTTTACTGCTGAACATCCAGCCATTGTAGTTATTTTTATTGCTTCAGTTGGAGGTAAAGCTGTATGTCTTCTTACGACTTCCTGGACAACATTCTTTGTTAATTCTTCAAACGCCGATTCTAATGGTGAAGCAACTTGTAATGCTGCTGGACGACCCACGTCACCTGCTTCTCTAATACTTTGTACTAAAGGAATCTCACCTAAAAATGGTACGTTTAAATCTTCGGCTAAATGTTTTGCTCCTTCTTTTCCAAAAATGTAATATTTATTCTCTGGTAATTCTTGAGGCGTAAAATAAGCCATGTTCTCAATAATACCTAAAACAGGAACATTAATACTATCTTGCTGAAACATTGCTACGCCTTTTTTGGCATCAGCTAAAGCGACATTTTGAGGTGTACTTACAACCACAGCTCCAGTAATTGGAAGTGATTGCATAATGCTTAAATGAATATCACCTGTTCCTGGAGGTAAATCTATCAAAAGAAAATCAAGTTCTCCCCAAGCTGCATCAAAAATCATTTGATTTAATGCTTTAGAGGCCATTGGTCCTCTCCAAACTACAGCTTGATCAGGTTTTGTGAAAAACCCAATGGACAATATTTTTACACCATAATTCTCTACAGGTTTCATTTTAGATTTTCCCTCAACATTTACTGCTAATGGACGCTCGTTAACCACATCAAACATGATTGGAATAGATGGTCCATAAATATCAGCATCTAAAATTCCAACTTTGAAGCCCATTTTTGCAAGGGTTACAGCTAAGTTTGCAGTCACTGTAGATTTACCAACTCCGCCTTTCCCAGAAGCTACAGCCACAATGTTTTGAATCCCAGGAATCGGATTTCCTTTTATTTCATTCTTTGGTTTTGCTGGTGCATCTGCTTTAACATTAACCACAACTTTTGCTTTTGGGTAAACCAATTCATGAATGGTTTTCATGATGTCGACCTGCGTGCGCTTTTTAGCTTGTAATGTAGGATTTGAAATGGTAATATCTACGATGACTTCATCGCCAAAAACAATTATATTTTTCACAGCACCACTATCGATCATATTTTCTCCTTCTCCTGGAGCTGAGATCGTTTTTAGTGCTCTTTGTACATCTTGTTTGTCTAACTTCATTGTCTAATTTAGATTAATTCTAAAGTGCAAATATAATTAATAAAGCTGGAAGACAGAAGTGTGAAGCTTTAAGTTTTATTATGGTGCTATTATTGTTTTCTATGGAGTGAAGATTGAAGAATTTTAGAACATTTAGAACTCGCTACAATTCCTTTGAAGGATTCCAAAAAACCTTATCAAAATTCTGAATTTGATTATCAATAACCTCAATACCTTCACTTTCTAAAAGCTGCTGCATCAGGTTAGTTCCATCAAAATGGTGTTTCCCAGTGAGCAAACCTTTTCGGTTTACAACTCTATGTGCTGGCACATCTTTACCATGTGAACCATTCATTGCATAACCAACCATGCGTGCACTTCTAGCGGCACCTAAGTAGATCGCAATAGCACCATAACTGGTAACCCTTCCGTAAGGAACTAGCCTTGCCACTTCATAAACTTTATCAAAAAAATTGAGAGTTTCTGGCTTCATTGCTTAAAATTCCTTTATGATATTGATTAACGTAAAAATGGCAATGATTCCTGTAATAGAACCAATAACATAGTTCATGTTTTTTTGAGAAGTCAATTTTTCGTTTTTTATTTTATCAAAAAAGAAAATATAAATATATAGCATGACAAAGGTTCCTGTTGCTGCTCCTGCTACATAAGCAATTATACTATATGTTTCAAAGGTTAACCATCCAAAAGACGCTATGGTTAAAGTCATATAAGCTTGATATGGTATTGGGAAAACATTAAGTGCAGATAACAAGATGCCTTGAAAAAAGCGACTGTGCTTACTTCTTATATTTGCCTCCACATTTGGTTTTGGTTGTTTTCTGGCAAGAAGTAAATAGTAAATGGTGATTAATACAAAAATGACAAAAGCGACGCGCTGCAGTATTTCTATAACTTCTGGATGATTACTCAAATACTTAGCAAAAATAGCTGCCAAATACGTTTGTAAGCACACAATGACACAAACACCTATTGAAAATAAGATTCCACGATTTGAACCTTCTTTTAAGCTGATTTTAGCAGCTGTCATATTTAACAAACCTGGAGGAATTACACCAACAAAAGCTATAATTAAACCCAAAAAGAAGATAACAGTAATGTCCACTGGTTACTTTATTTTAAATCTAATATACGTAATTGGTTTGTTTTGTTCTAAATATTGACTTTCATAAAATGTTTGAATGCTCGTAACTTCTTCTGGACTACCTTCTTGTTTATAAACATTATGGTTGGCATAAAGTACGTTATGACCCTCACCATGAAGCAATCCTAAGGT
>CAZRDG010000047.1:1992-3763 GCA_964598775.1 uncultured Lacinutrix sp. | reverse complement strand
AATAGCAGTCTTGGCACCTCTCCAAAAACGCGCTCCTTTTATGTCAATGCCAATAAAGTTTTTATCTGGATATTTTTTGGCAAGTTCGACGCTGTATTCACCTTTTCCACAGCCCAATTCTAATACTAAAGGATTGTTATTATTAAAAAACTGCTGTCTCCAATTGCCTTTCAACTCATAACTCCCTTCGACCAAATCTGATCTAGTTGGCTGAAATACGTTATTAAAAGTCTCGTTTTCTTTAAATCGTTTAAGTTTATTTTTGCTTCCCACTGATGCTTAATATTTCGGCAAAAATAAACAAATAAATTCGAGGCCTAATATCCTTATCTTTGATTTGTTTTATGAGTAAACGAATTTTAATAGCACCTTTAAATTGGGGACTTGGTCATGCTACTCGATGCATTCCGATCATTAAGGAGCTTATTCATAACAATTTTGAGCCAGTTATTGGAAGTGATGGAAGTGCTTTATCATTGTTAAAGAAGGAGTTTCCAATGCTTGAGTCTGTTGAACTGCCTTCATACAATATTAATTACTCAAAAAATGGGCGTTATTTTAAACTAAAACTGATTTCCAATATACCTTCAATTGCCATTGCAATTAAAAATGAAAACAACTTTATAAAAAAGTTTGTAAAAACGCATAACATTAACGGAATCATTTCAGATAATAGACTTGGTTTATTTTGCAAACAAGTGCCATGTGTTATAATAACCCATCAATTGAATGTATTAACAGGAAATACGACTTGGCTTAGCACAAAATTGCATCAACAATTCATTAATCGTTTTAATGAATGTTGGATCCCTGATTTTAATGGAGATAAAAATTTGAGTGGTGTTTTGGGGCGTTCAAAAAACATTAGCACCATAACAAAGTACATTGGTCCATTAAACCGATTTAAAAAAATTGCTTCAGACACAAAATATGACTTAATGGTCTTATTATCTGGTCCTGAACCTCAGCGTACTTTTTTAGAAAATAAGCTCCGAACTGAATTAAAAAATTACAAAGGGACTGTTGTTTTTATAAAAGGGAAAGTAGAGCCTGAACAAAACATAAAGAAAGATGAAAAAATGACAGTTTACAATTATATGACTACATCTGACTTGGAAAAAGCTTTAAATGAAAGCCGTCTTATACTTTCAAGATCTGGCTATACAACCATTATGGATTTGTATAAATTGAACAAAAAATGCTTTTTTATTCCAACTCCTGGTCAATATGAACAACTGTATTTAGCTAAAAAACTTAAAGAGGATTTAATTGCACCATTTTGTTTCCAAGATGATTTTACTATTGAAAAATTAGATGAAGTAAAAGAATTTAACGGCTTTCAAAACGGTGAAAGTTATCCGAACTTTCAAGATTTATTTAGCCTTTTCAAGGGTAAATGAAAACTCACTTCCTACACCAAATTCACTTTCTATATACATCTTTTCATCGTGAGCTTCAATAATGTGCTTAACAATAGCCAGTCCTAAACCTGAGCCACCTTCTTTACGCGAACCGCTTTTATCTACTCTATAAAAGCGCTCAAACAATCGTGGTAAATGTTCTGCTTCAATACCTTCGCCATTATCAGTAATCCGAACTATCACTTTGTTTTTTATTAGGTTTTCAATACTAACTTCTGTTGTGCCGTTATATTCTCCATATTTAATAGAGTTAACTATTAAATTAGTTAGCACTTGTTGTATACGTTCTTTATCGCCATTTACCATGATTGGTGTATTGTAATCTATATCAAAAGTTAGAGTAATTTTCT
>CAZRDG010000047.1:0-1892 GCA_964598775.1 uncultured Lacinutrix sp. | reverse complement strand
CCATTTACCATGATTGGTGTATTGTAATCTATATCAAAAGTTAGAGTAATTTTCTTTTTTGTTGCTTTCATCTCTAGCAGTTCGAATACATTTCTTATAAGCAATACAATATCGAAAGATTGGACATTTAAGGTTAAATCTCCTGTTTCCAATTTGGTAATCATGTCTAAATCTTTAATAATAAAGGTGAGTCGTTCAACTCCTTTATCAGCACGCTCCAAATATTTTAGAAGTAGTTTTTTGTCCTTATAAGCACCATCAAGCAGTGTAGAAATATAGCCTTGTACAGTAAACAATGGCGTTTTTAGTTCATGTGATACATTGCCAATAAACTCTTTTCTATACTGTTCTCTAATTCTTAGGGTTTCAATTTCCAGTTTTTTGTCTTTGGCATACTTATCAATCTCTTGAGTCAGAGTAGCCATATCTGTAGTAATTTGGCTTTTACTTAAACTAGTCGATTCTAGTAGTGTTAAATCGTCATATATTTTTTTTACTCGCTTGTATATAAATTTTTCTACACGATACTGAATAATTAAGAAAGAGCCAATAAAACACGAAACAGCAAAAATGATTAAGTAAATTATATTTAATTGGTTAACTAAATATAAAAAAACACTCGTGATGAGTGTCATTAAAAGCGTAACAAGTAACGAGGACTTAAACGCAAACTTATACGATTTTTTAAAATTTTTAGGCATTAATCTACAAACTTGTAACCTACACCTTTTACTGTTTTAAACGAGTCATCTCCTATTTTTTCACGAAGTTTTCTTATGTGCACATCAATGGTTCTACCACCAACAATGACTTCATTTCCCCAAACTTTATCAAGAATTTCCTCGCGTTTAAAAACTTTTCCAGGTTTTGATGTTAACAAAGATAATAATTCAAACTCTTTTCTTGGTAAAATGAGTTCTTTGCCTTTTAAAATAATTTTATAAGCTTCTCTATCTATTGTAAGGTTTCCGATTTTTAAAACATCATTTGTAATTTCATCGTCCTCTTTATATCGTCTTAGTAAAGCTTTTACTTTACTAACCAATACTTTAGGTTTTATTGGTTTTGTAATATAATCGTCAGCACCTGCATCAAAACCAGCAACCTGAGAATAATCTTCGCCTCTTGCGGTTAAAAACGTAATGATGGTATCACTAAGTTCTGGTATTTTTCTGATTCGCTCACAAGCCTCAATACCATCCATTTCTGGCATCATCACATCCAAAATGATTAGTTGTGGTTTTTCTTTTTTTGCTTTTTTTACTCCTTCTGCACCATTTTTGGCTGTTATAATTTTATACCCTTCATTAGAGAGGTTATAACCAACAATCTCCAAAATGTCTGGCTCATCATCAACCAACAGTATTTTAATATCGGTTTTTTTCATCTGTTTAACTATTATGGTTTTTATCGGTCAGATGTAATTCGTCAATAATCATTTGGGTTGGTTTCAATTTCTTGTTATGCCTCATTTCATCTATTTTAATTACAGATTCATGTATTTAAGGGTAAAGATAAAACTAATGATTTATTTTGATTAAAATTAAAAGATTAATAACACACAAGTAACTTGAAGTTTACAATATGGTAACGTTGTGCGACGTCATATCTAGCATTTATTGTATAAAGATGTTATTTTTTTGTAAAAAAGCGAATTAAATAGTTCATCTTCTGTCATTAACGCAAAATTATTTTTATATTTAAGCTCACATTTAACAATTTAATTAATTAACTATTTTTTGATATGAAAAAACTTTACTTTTTACTTTTATCTTTATTAATTACATCTGTGTCTTTTGGGCAAGATTTAATCATTTCCGGAGTTATTGATGGTCCACTCCGAGGAGGTTTCCCAAAAGGAATTGAATTATATGTTATTAACGATATTCCAG